>JAKSBD010000697.1 GCA_022361295.1 Bacteroidales bacterium | reverse complement strand
GGCCAATAATATTGTATACCTCGACGAAAAGCTTAAAATACTTGAAAAAGCCAGGGTGGACAGTCAGGAAATAACGAAGTTGAAAGAACGGATTGGTAGATTGAAAGAAGAGGTAGGGATGTGAGATGAGAGATGAGAGGTGAGAGATGAGAGGTGAGTGATGAGGAGTGGGGCGATTTAAGTTTTTAAAAATCAACTCTTTCTTTTTGGAATACATACATATTAACATGCTTTATATAATACCAATATGGTACGATATAAAGCATGTTTCGTTTTTCAGCCAGTTGTTATATTTTTACCGAATGATACTATATAACAAATAACTATATGGGTAGAACGATCACAAAAGTCCTTTCAATTGGGTTTGTATTGATGATAATTTCATTAATAAGTTGCGGTCAAACCAGACAGGTAAAAGAGATAGCAGTAATTATAAATCCAGGTATTAATCCTCATGATGAATTGTTTTTAATGGATTTGGAAAAGAAGCTATCATCAATACATGGTGTGGATAGTTTATTTATTTATGGTATCACAGGATTGAATGCTTCAGAGATAGTCTTCAAACCAAAAGAAGAAATGTGTAATCATTATGGTCTGAAAGGTATTGATGTTGTTAAATATGCAGATTCAGTTTATACCACTTCTTCAGAATTTGACTACAAAGATTTAGAGATGATCAGGTATGAAAATATTCCTATAAGGGCTTTAGTTGATATCAATTTGAGTAGTATAGATTATAAGCCTGAAATTTTCAGGAATGGGAAAGAAAATATAAATGAGAATGAGGTTAAATATGTTCTTTATTACACTTCGGAAGTTGAAGAAGAACTAAAAGAATCCTTAAGCCACTATTTTGATTCAATAAAGAAAGGGGCTCAATTAAATATTTCAGTAAGAATTGAATAAAACTTCTTAGTATTAAAGGGCAAGTCTAGGTAGTCATTTCCGGGACTGTGGCATTCGACTCCCGAACCATACCAGCCCTGAATGGGCTGAACCTAAGTCTCACACTAATATCTTAATGGCTAAAACTATTAGTAATTATCAATTACAGAAGAGACCCGCTATAAATTATTCATGTCATAATATCCTAAACTGAAAAGAAAGCTAACAGCCCGTATAGCTTAGCTGTAGCGACTTTCATAAGAAAATATCAACCTGTTGATAACTTTTTTACCTTCCTAAAAGCATGTTTTTCAACATGTAATATAGGCTTCGACTTGAAGATGCAAATGTTTTTATGTTGAGATATTGGAATGATTATGTTTTTTTACAACATTTGTCTTTGCAGTGTTGTATCCCTTTATACTGCTACGTTTAGTTAAGTGATTGATTTGCAATGTTCAGTGCATAACATATGTTATGAGACTCTGGTGTGGTGAATTATTTGCTTGTTGATTAAGGATGAAATAAGGTTAATAATTATTTAAATAAAGGACAGAGAAGGAATAATAAAAAGATGTCAGTAAAGTCGACAATATATACTACTAAAAGAGGTGTAAGCCATTTAATGGTTATGCTCGTATTGTTGGCTGGCTGCAATGTATCTGTATTGGCCAATGTCACTGCTGATAATAAACCCGCCTTACTTGAAAGCTTTAAAAAAGCAGTGTATTGTTATGAGGGCTCAGCTAAGAACGAGCTTGAAGAGGTGAAAAGCATCGATGGATGTAATATTGCTATAGATGTTATTATCAAGCCGCGCTCCATTAAAAAGCAATGTGTTATTGCTGAACAAACCGACGGTGTAAACGGGTATCGTTTACTTCAGGATGGTCGAAATGTTGTGTTTGAAATGCATGTGAATGGATTTACCCATCGAACCCTTGCCACCAATGTTTTAGATAAAAACCAAAGAATATACCTAAGTGCCTGTTCCCAGGATGGATATTTGGGGATTAATGTAAACGGTAAAAAACCTGTCAACTCTGTTTATCGCATTCGTGATAATAAGTTCGCCAAGCTGTTTATAGCAAATAGTAATTCGGATGAGTTAATGTCATTAAGTACATTAACAAATAAGTCGTTTAATGAATTGTCTGTTTTCAGAAAAGCACTCAGAAAAACCTTAGGCAGAAAAACCTTTAAAAAGTACGAAGAGGAGATTGTAAGTCTTGCTTTGGAAGAAACAGAGTTGGATCACATCTATATCGGAGAAGACTTTTCAATTGGCAATTCAACATTACATTTTGGTAAAGATAAAGCAGTATCTGTTGAGCAAATACGCTTGTGGCAACCTGCCCGCCTGCAGTCGCGTGACAATCAAATGGACTTAGTCACCGAAGAAACAAAAGTGCTTAAGCTGAATATGCCTTTAGCTAAATGCCATCAACCAACTGACATAAGCCTGGCAAACTGCGGTACTGTTGCAAAAAACGAAGACCAGGCAGAACATGCCATCATAGCAAGAGTAAATGAAAGTGCAAAACTTGCTGATTATTACGTCGATAATAGTGTAATGTCTGCTGCTTCAGAATCTGATTTAATCAAATCTCTTTCAAATAAGCAATTTTCCGATATACTAGCTGATGACATAATAACACCAGAAAATGTTGTAACCGTTTCTGTAAATACTGAGTCAATATATGGAAGCTATAGCGATAAAGTAACTGTGTACGAATATGTTTTAAGAAATGGATCTTTTGAAAACTATTTTTTAAGAACTAAAGAAGAAACTAAATCTAACACACAGGCAAGTCTTAAAAAAGGAAGGCATTTTAAGAGTGTTAAATATGTTAATCAGGATTTGGTTGAAAATTCTCACATTGCTTCACTTTCAAATGCAGTTTTAGTAAAAAAGGAGCCACAATCAAAATTGAGAAATAATCGGGAAAAGGAGAATGCAAACTTCATTACGAATAAAACATTCCTGGATTATTTATCAGAATTGAAAAGTGTAGAAAATCAAAATAAGTTTTATGCTTCCCAAAATTCAGGTCTTGTTTCTCAAAAAGACCGGATGGCCAATCTGAACAATGAGATTGTTGATCAGGAATTCTACAATAAAGCGTTTGACTTGTCTTGCAAGAACCATATTTTTAATTCTGATGTGGTATTTAGTTGTTTTTATGTTTCCACTAATAATTGTGCAGGTGGCATAAAAATAAGCGATTCAGATCGCGTTAAATATGTTAACTACAATAAAAGCTTTGATGAGACTTTTTGTGGTAACCCATTAAAAGATTATTCTCTCAATTGTAATTTCAATTGTGATTCTAAGAATGATGATAAAAGACTTCTGACTCTTCTTTGGAGGTCAGGTGGAAAATTAGAATCATCAAATTTAAATTATCATAATAAGAGAGCTTTAAGAAGGCTAAATAATGATAAGCGAATAAGTCTACATGAACTAAGTGATTCAAAAAGACAAAAGCATCAGTGCTTACTTAAGTTAAATAGTAAACGTACTGATGGTGAACAAATAGTCGAAAGGTCTGATCAGCTTTTATGCCTCCGCAACGAACAAGCATTTTGCAATCATCGTTTAGAGTCATCCCAAACAAATGTGATGGCCTATGCCACTGGCTTGCTGAAAGAGTATGAAGGTCCTCCGGATATTCCTGATCGGAACAATGTACATTTAAGGCAGAGCTACTTGAAAAAAGTGACTGTCCAACATGGTATGGGATAGATCCTGATCAGCCAGCGGATGTATCCATAATTAAATAGGCTCATTATAGTAGAAAATAAGAACTTCAATCACTGGAAGTTGCTGATTGTTTCACTGTGCTCTGATGTTGTGTATATCTCTAACACAGTATTCAGTGCTTTGACCAGGTACCTCAAAATCCAATATCAATAAATTATTTCTGCCGGTATGCCCTTGTTTAAGGCGCATTTGTGTTGTTGTACGAAGCAATTTGTTTATGTAAAGTTTCCACTTCTTCATAAAATATTAATGTAGCTACGGCTATGTATTTATTTATGCTGACAGAACAAAGAATACATTTGGTTTTGCTTCATATAAACGATTCTAACAAACTTGACTTGCCAAAGTGGGAATCCATTATAACTTTATCCTTTATATTAGTAAATTACACCAATTTAGCGTTGAAATGACCGTTAAATAGCAATCGGTATAGTAAGAGACTCTATTAACCCTAATACCTTCTTAAAATTGGTATCAAGGGGCTAAAAAATAAAGTTCACATCAAGGTAATATTGGTAGGACTATTTATAAACGGCCTGAGATCGAAAATTAATGCTGAACTCAGATTATTACAAATCAAAATATGGCAGATTTATTTAAGAACCTATACTCAAAACAGTTCTTCGACGTGTTTACGGAGGCTTTGGAAAAGGTGTTGGAGGATTTTAATTCAAAAACGTTTTTGGACAAAGTTTACACAGATCAATGGGAGGAGCTGGAGCTTAAACAAAGGATGTATCATATATCGGGCATATTGGAAGACTATCTGTCTGGTGATTACCCAACAAGCATCAGGCAGATTCATCAAATTATTGATACACTGAAAGCCATTAAAGTAGAGGAGCGTGTTAAATATCCCGATCTGGTTTTTATGCTTCTTCCGCATTACATTGAAACCAAGGGGCTCAATGATTTTGACACCTCTGTTGCTGCCATGGAAAAGATAACGTCATTTACGACCTGTGAGTTTGCTGTACGCCCATTTATCATCAAGTATGAGGACAAGATGATGTCTGAGATGTTAAAATGGGCAGAAAGCGATAATCACCATGTGCGTCGCCTGGCATCAGAAGGCTGTCGCTCGCGTCTTCCCTGGGGCATTGCTATACGCGATTTCAAATTCGACCCCAGTCCGGTTTTAGCCATTTTAGAAACTTTGAAAAACGACCCTTCAGAGTACGTTCGAAAAAGTGTGGCCAATAACCTGAATGATATCTCAAAGGATAATCCGCAGGTTACAATCGATATAGCTAAGAAATGGAAAGGGCAGTCTAAAGAAACAGACTGGATTGTCAAACATGCCAGTCGCACCCTCTTAAAAGCAGGCAACCAGGAAATGATGCAGTTGTTTGGCTTTGGTTCCATCCATAATATTGAGATTAATAATTTCGAGCTGAGTAATAGTATTATTTACGTAGGTGACTACCTTGAGTTTAATTTTGATTTACTCAATCGCTCTGACAAAAATGAGTTGATAAGACTTGAATACGCCATCTACTTCTTAAAGCAGAATGGCACGCATACAAAAAAGGTATTTAAAATAAGCGAAAAGGTGTATTCGGCTGAAACGTCGACCCATATAAAACGTCGCCAATCCTTTAAAGTTGTATCTACCCGTAAGTTTCATATGGGAGAACATCTTATTAGCCTGATAGTTAATGGGGTGGAAGTTGATGAAAGTGCCTTTGAGCTGAAGCCGTAAAAATAATAAGTTTACAAGTTCCATCTTGTTGGAGATGAGATGTTCGAAGAAGCTTCTAAGTTCCATCTTGTTTGGGATGGATGTTCAAAGGAGCTTTTAAGTTCCATCCGGTTTGGGATGGATGTTCGAAGGAGCTTTTAAGTTCCATCCGGTTTGAGATGGATGTTCGAAGAAGCTTTTAAGTTCCATCCGGTTTGGGATGGATGTTCGAAGGAGCTTTTAAGTTCCATCTCGTTTGGGATGAAAGTTCAGAGGAGCTTCCAGGTTTCATCTTGTTCGGGATGAAAGGCAGGAATATTGAAACGTAATGAAATGAAAGATGAATGACTATTATCAAATACTGAATGTGCCTGCCGGTGCCAGCCTCGAACAGATTAAGAAGGCCTATCGAAAAAAGGCAAAACTTTACCATCCTGATATTAATAAAGCAGCAGATGCTCATGAGCAATTCATATTAATTAACGAGGCCTATGAGTACTTACTCCGTTTCAAAGACCTTAAGCAGCGTCAAAGGGCTGGTGCTTCGGCCAAAGTCGATTTGGAAACTTTCTGGAGAAAATGGAAAGAGGAGGAGCGGCGCAAAGCAAGGGAGAGAGCCAGGGCACATGCACAGATGAAATATGAGGCCTATATTCAGTCTGATATATACAAAACATCTGAAGTTGTTAGTGTAATTCTCGATGCCTTAACAACGGGTGTTATTTTCTTACTGGTTGTAGTAATGCCATGGTTACTCTATAAAAAGTATGGCATTATTGCACTTTTTATTGGTTTGTCGGCACTTCTTCCAACCTCTCCCTTATGGTTTCGCTTTTTGGTCAGGCTGGCTAATAAAGAATCCATTATGCCACTCCTGCAGTTTAAAAATGTGCCACTCAAGATAAAAGTGATTCATTTTATTATTCTTACAGGGATAAATATCTTTATTTACTTCGAAGTAGTACTTAACACTTTAATCAGTATTCAATCGATTCACCTGGCCTATGCCATTGCTTTTACAGCTGGTTTGGTGGTCAGTCTGCTTATAAAATCCCGCTTTAGAAAGTTTATGGTTCGTTTTGCTTATGCACCTGCACTGGTCAGCTTTGTATTCCTGTTTAATTTTTTGTTCACAAGCTCACCCGTAATCGAATCATACTGGTATGAAGGCAATGCACATGGGCATGGAATGTTTGTGGTAATAGACTTAGAAAGCGGTGCATATGATGCCTATAAGGGACTGAGGCTAAACCTGGACTATAATGCTGTACAGGAAAATAACAAAGTGTCATATACCTTTGGGGACGGATTACTGGGTATGAAGGTGGCTAAGAATATACGTTTTAGTAGTGATTATTAATTTGATAGTTAAGGAGTTTAATAGTTGTCGAACTGTCTAATTGATAAATTGTCGAATTGACTAATCAGCCAGGTAAAAGTCACTGATTACAAATCGGCACTAGCAGTGCGTACTATGTAATCAGTGAAATTCGTGATTTAATATCAGTGTAATCCGTGGTTTATACACTGTAATCCATGGTCTAGGTTCTGTGTAATCCGTGTAATCCGTGGTTTAAATTTCATGTTCTTACCCCTTCACCACTGCC
>JAKSBD010000696.1 GCA_022361295.1 Bacteroidales bacterium | reverse complement strand
CCGCAGTTCTTTATAAGTCTCCAAGGTCACCATGTTCATCCTGTTTTTTTTGCAAAGGTAATAAAAGCTGATGGCAGATGGTGATTTCAATGTATTCTACTAATTGAATTGCCTTAAGTATTTTGCTAATGATAATTTTGAGTTTATTTTTGTTGTGAGTGTAATACCAATATCACATTGAAATTGGTATAAATGTGATTAACCTGCCTCTTCGGACTTTGAAGTTTTTCCCGTAACTATCACAACCATTAACCTTAATTAAATGAGCACACAGGTCGACTCTTTGCAATCTCTTGTTTCCCGGTACATCAACACCACTAACAAAAGTGTATTTCTAACCGGAAAAGCAGGAACCGGAAAAACCACTTTATTACATCGCATCAAAGAACATACACATAAGAACATGGTCGTGGCTGCTCCTACAGGCATTGCAGCCATTAACGCCGGCGGTGTTACACTTCACTCCTTATTCCAACTGCCATTTGGAGCATTTATTCCTGATAATAACGGAATTGACCCAGACCGAATGCAGACATTGGCACACATTAACACGCCACGTTCTCTTATCAGAAACATACAAATGCATACAACCAAACGCAACCTTATTCGAAACATGGAGCTTTTGGTAATTGACGAAGTAAGTATGTTACGCGCCGATTTGCTCGATGCTATAGATTTAATTTGCCGCCATGTGCGTCGTGACCACAATACACCTTTTGGCGGATTACAGGTTTTATTTATTGGTGATATGTTGCAATTGCCTCCGGTCACTAAACATGAAGAATGGAGTTACCTGAGCCGCTACTATAAAAGCCCTTATTTTTTTGATGCACAGGTACTGCATCACCACCACCCTGTCCATATCGAACTGCAGAAGGTCTATCGTCAAACCGATCAGACTTTTGTAAATCTTCTCAATCATTTCAGAGATAACCAGGTAACTAACGATGACATTAAGCTGCTTAACAACTATTATCAACCTAACTTTAATCAACAAAACAACGATGGTTACATTCAGTTAACAACCCACAATGCCATTGCCGACACAAAAAATAAAGAATGCCTTCAGGAACTCGATGCTCAGCCTTATTCATTCAACTCAGAAGTGAAAGGTGACTTTAAGGAACATCAATACCCGCTGGATGAAGTTATGCAGTTTAAAAAGGGTGCGCAGGTGATGTTTATTAAGAACGATTTCTCAGGTCAGCAACGCTATTTTAATGGCAAAATTGGTACTATCAGCCATATTAACAATGAAGAGATTGAAGTTAGTTTTAGCGATGGCAGCGATCCTGTAACTGTTGAGCCTTACACCTGGGAGAATAAAAAGTACTCACTAAACAAAGAAACCAACGAGGTTGAAGAAAATGTTGTTGGTGAGTTTATACAGTACCCTATTAAACTGGCCTGGGCCATTACTGTACATAAGAGTCAGGGACTAACTTTTGATAAAGCTATCATTGACGTGGGCAAAGCCTTTGCTTCTGGTCAAATTTATGTGGCTCTTTCACGACTAACTTCACTGGATGGATTAGTACTTAAAACACCAATTCCTCAACAAGGCATTGAAGCAGATGCATCGCTCAGGAATTTTGTTAGCCAAAAGATGAATCAGGACGAGTTACAGCCTGTACTTCAGCAGGAGTCGCAGAAGTACTTTAACGACTTTTTGCTGAAAGCTTTTGATTTTAATGATTTGATTATTTCATTGCATCAACACATAAAAGGCTACTCAAAAGACGAAAAACGCTCAAAGAAACAACAATACAAACAATGGGCTGAAGATTTACTTAAGGAAACAGAGCCATTGCAAGGTGTTGCCAACAGTTTTCGATCACAAGTATACCGCATTGCCACATCCGGCGATGCAGAATATGTAAACACCCTTATCGAAAGAGTAAACAAGGCCATTGGTTATTTTCAGCCACCTATTAAGAAATGCCACTCGAATATTATTTCTCACATCGAAAATGTAAATGAGCTTAAAGGTGTTAAAACCTACTTAACCGAATTAAAAACCCTGGCTGCACAATATTACGCTCTGCTACACAACATCTTAAAAGCAAAAACATTACTGGAGTCCTCTTTAAAAGGTCTTGATGTTAACAAGGAAGACATTGATCAACCAGAGCTGGAAAAACAGCCCGAGGAGAAAAAGCGAAAACGTAAAGCTACAAAAGACAAAGATGCAAAACCGCCCAAAGTGGCTACTTATCTTATTACTTGCGCCCTATACAAACAAGGTCATGACATTGAATCCATCGCTAAAGAACGAGGTTTGGTCAAGACCACCATTGAATCGCACATAGCCCGGTGTATACAGGAGAATATACTGTCGCTAAACGACTTCATTGATCATGAAACCCGCGAAGCTATTAAGAAAGGCATCAGGGAATGTGAAGGCACAACATTATCAGAAATACGGGAGTATTTAAAATACAAGTATACTTATCCCGAGATAAAGTTCGTGCAAGCCTGGATGCAATCAGATGGAATATTATAAAACTCCACCTCTGCGTTATCAGGAAACTATGAATGGAAAGCTTAAATGCAGAGGCAGAGCTTTTTGGTTAAGGGGTTGTCAGAAAATTATTAATAAGGTTATAATTATCAATATTACCAGTTGATACAATAATACTAGCTCCGGAAAATCAGGTGATTTAATCAACCCGGATAGCTTGGCGGAAATCGCTTTCTTCATATAAGTCAGAATTAAGGTTAGGCTGATTAATAAGCAAATTCTGTGCCGTAATTAGAGAATTTTACCTCTAATTAACCTTAATCTTCCTTTTCTTTTAGAAGCCTTATTTACCAACACTATTTATATTTACATTTGTATCTTAGATGCATAACAACAGAATTTATTTATGGAGGTAATCAACAGCGACTTTGGTCGATATCTGGAGGATTTTAAACAGAATACGATAATCAAACACTGGCCGGGCAAAACGATCACTGAGTCAGATAATAACCTGTTTTCATTATTAACAATGAACCACCACCCGGTTCATATTGACCAACATTATGCAAGTCAGCAGCAGCATGGGCAAGTATTAGTAGTGGGAACACTTGTTTTTTCTGTTGTAGTAGGTTTAACAGTCAGGGATATTAGCGGCAAAGCTATTGCCAACCTTAATTATTCAGAAATCAACCATCACGGCCCTGTTCATATTGGCGATACGCTTTATGCTGAGACTGAAATTCTATCTGTTCGTGAATCAAAAAGCAAAACAGACAGAGGAATTGTAAAAGTGACAACCAAAGCATACAACCAGAACGAAGAATCCGTGTTATCTTTCTCAAGAGAAGTTCTCGTCAAAAAAAGACCTATCAATGGATAAACAAATATACCAGGGAGAATTTGTTGCTCGTACATTGCTCTTTACCGCAGGACATAACTGGCATTATCTGAACAAAGCATTTGCATCAGATGCCGATGTTATTGTACTCGATTTGGAAGATGCCGTTCCTGAATCAAAAAAAGAGGAAGCACGATCAACCATTATTGAAGTGTTAGACTCAGACTTGCCTGATAAACGGCCGGTTTTTGTTCGTATTAATCCAATGGAAACAGGTGACACTCTTAAGGACCTGGACGTTGTGGCCGATCCGCGATTATATGGATTTGTTTATCCAAAAGCCTACAACGCTAAAGACATTGAGGTATTTGATGCACAGCTTACCATGAAAGAAAAAAACCTGGGCATTAAAAATGGTCATTTTAAAATCATTGTTCTGCTCGAAACACCAGAGTCGGTTTTAAATGCCCACGAAATAGCCAGGTCTTCAGAGCGTGTTGCAGGCCTTCTGTTTGGCAGCGAAGATTTTCTGGCCGAAATAGAGGGAGAGCATGGTCCGGGTGGTCGCTCCATTCTGGCACCTCGTCATATGGTAGCAATGGCGGCACGTGCTGCCGGGATTGTTCCAATAGACACACCGTACGTGAATATTGGTGATACAGAAGGTCTGAAGGTGCATATTCAGCAGGCCAAAGAACTGGGTTTTGAAGGTATGTTGGTAATGACACCTAAAGAAATTGAAATAGTTAAGAATTCATATACCCCAGCCAAAGAGGAGGTTGAGAAAGCCAAAGACATACTTGATCTGTCTGATCAAACCAACAAAGCAGACAGAGGTATTTCGGTTAAGAAAGGTATGTTTATATCACCACCTACCGTGTCGAGAGCTAAAAAAGTTCTGAAACGCATTGAAAAAATTAACGCATTCGAAGCCTTTATAAAAGATGAATAATTCAATGAATATCAGTAAAGAACAACTGATACAGGACTTGAAAAAAGCTGGAATTCCTGAAGGTGCATTGCTTCACCTTAAGGTTTCTCTTAAAGCGATTGGTAAGGTCGATGGCGGTCCAAACACTCTGCTTGATGCATTAATTGAAACTGTAGGGCCGGAAGGCACCCTGGTTATCGACTCCTTTATCACTTCTTATCCATTGCCCCTAAACGAAGAACATGCCAAAACCATCAGTACTGAAGCATCGCCTTCATACGCCGGAGCCATGGCCAATGCAATGATCAAACACCCTGACAGTGTTCGCAGCCAACACCCTATTCAGCGATTTACAGCCATTGGCAAATTAGCACATGAGTTAATGGATAATCACACATCTGACAGCGGCGGGTACGATGTTCTTGATCGAATGGCAGAAATGGATGCGTTGAATCTTTCCATTGGACGAAAGACCGTTGGTGTTGGAACTACTCATGTTGCAATTGAAAAAATGGGTTTTGTTAAGAAGGGTGCTAAAATGGGCTTGAATTATAAAACTTCAAATGGCCATATTCAAACCTTTGAGGTTAACTGGAATGGTGGTTGTGGTCGTGGATTCCCCAAATTTCTCCCTCTATATGAAAAGGCCGGCTACCTGAAATGGGTTAAAATTGGCAATGCCGATGCTGTGCTTACCAACATGAAAGGTACCCTTGATGTTGAAATACAAAAGTTAAAAGATGATCCTTCGTTTTATTTTTGTGATGATCCAACCTGTAAAGATTGCCAGTTAAACTGGGAGCACTCAAAAGGTAATTTGCTAAAGGTGAAGTTTCATTCCTTAATTACCATCATTAAGAATAAGCTGAATAAATAAAATGCTGAACAAGCTCAGAGAACTCTTTAAAGAAAGCTTCTTCTATGGCATTGGCAACTTTTTAACAAAAGCCAGTGGCCTGTACCTCCTGCCGCTTTATTCAACCTATTTGTCCAAAGAAGAGATTGGATTAATGGGGTTATATGAGACTGCCTTCTTTTTTTTAATGGCTATTGCAGCCTGGGGTACCAAAAGCGGTTTTACGCGCTGGTACAACGACATGAAAACACAAGAGGATCGACAGTCCCTGTTTTTCACCACCTATGCGTTTAATGTCCTCAGTAATACCATTGGCGTTGTTCTCACAGCTATTATCCTCTTTAATCTTAATGTGTTTGATACAGAAGGCAGTGAGCGGATTATCCCCTATTTTTGCTTATCAGGCTTATTCCGATTATTGTTCGATGTACCATTTATTATGCTGAGAGTGCAGCAAAAGGCCTTTAAACAAACTACTTATCAAAGTCTGAATATTGGTTTTACAATCCTCTTTACTTTTTACCAGCTGGAGATTAAAAACAATGGTTTTGAAGGTATTTACATTGGGCAACTAATGGCTAATGGGTTAACCTTTTTGGTAACTATACCATTAATTATTAAAAGCTGCCACTTTCGTTTTAAGGCAAAGCTGTTAAAGGAAATGATTCGCTACGGTTATCCGCTGGCTATCTCCAATGTATTGTTACACGTACTGGCCATTAGCGACCGCTATATACTCGAAGCTTATTACTCCCTTGCTGATGTAGGAAGTTACTCTGTAGCAACAAAAGTCACTAACCTGCTACAGTTTCTGGTTATGGGCACCTTTATCACCTCATACACTTTTCAGTATTATAAATCACTGAATGAGGAAGATAACTCACGTTATCACATTAAAATATTCAGCTACTTTATACTCTTTATGGTATTGGCCGGAATAGCTATTACCTATTTTGCAAAGGAGATAATATTTATCGTAATGGCCGGAAAGGTTGAGTATTTCGATGCCATTCCTGTTATTCCGTTTATGATGATTGGCCTCATCTTCTCTGGCATGCAGCAGGTATTTAAATTACCGCTTACCAAAGCCAAATTAACCCGATTAATATCCATCGTTACCATTGGAGCAGGTGCTTTAAACGTGGGATTAAACTTCCTGGTCATTCCACAATTCGGTAAAGAAGGAGCTGCTGTCACGACTGCCATTACACAATTATCCGCCGCCCTTTGTTTTCTGTTCCAAAGCAGAAAAATTGAAGGCATCCAATATGAGTGGCGTAAAATTGCTTTGCTATTAACGCTGGGCGTTGTGTTCTGTGGTGGGTTCTTTATGATTCCATCCTTCAATATTGTGGCAGACATCGTAATCAAACTGGTTTTACTGGCGTTATTTATATTGTGCCTGTTTATCTTTAACTTTTTCGAAGCAATAGAAAAGCAAAGAATAAGAGAAGTATGGACCAAATGGAACAAACCAAGAGATATTATCGATAATATTAAAAGCTTAAATAAGAAATAGTGCAACTTAAAAAGTCTATTATACAACTATACCGGGTTTTGAGAGGTAAATCTCCACTGATTCGTTCAGCGGTAAAAGTTAGCTACGAATGGATTGGCAGTTCAAATGGCGGTTTTTATTTATCACCCGAACACCTTGGACCAACATCTGTAGTCTATTCTTTTGGCATAGGCCAGGACATCAGCTTTGACACTGCTATGATTAATAAATTCAATTGCAAAGTATTTGGTTTTGATCCAACACCAAAATCAATTGACTGGGTAAAGTCGCAGGGTGAAATTGAAGGGTTTAGCTTTACACCGGTAGGTATCAGCGACAAAAATGGTGAACTCCAATTCTTTTTACCCCAAAATGACAAGCATGTTTCAGGCAGTTTGGTTGATAATACTGTGACAGATTCTGAAAACATCATTAAGGTGCCTGTTAAAGACCTTAAAACAATTGCCGGAGAATTAGGACATCATTCAATAGATGTATTAAAAATGGACATAGAAGGGGCCGAATATGACGTCATTCCTTCCATTCTTGAATCAGGCATTAATATTAAGCAGATTCTTATTGAATTTCATCATCGCTTATACCGCGGTGGCAATCAAAAAACCAATGAAGCCATTCGTTTATTAGCTAATCACGGTTACAAGGTTTTCGCCGCGTCAGAAATTTTAGAGGAAATATCTTTTATCAAATCTGAAGAATAAATGCAACAAGCACTCAGCCATAATCAACTTGAATACGTTTTATTTCACCTGAATCAACACATTGATTTAACTGATGAGATTAAAAACCATATTCATTATTGTAACATTGAAGATTCTAATAAAGGATTGTTATTCAACCAATCAAACAATATCATCTCACTAAGTAATAGAATACAATATAAAGAGGAATATCTTCCAAATTTATTCCCTGTTAACAATAAAGAGCAGTGGTTTGAAATGAAAGGTGATTCTGTCATATTTCATCACGATATCTTAAAAGCTATCTTTTATTTGCTGAGTGCCTACCAGGAATACAACTCTGAGAGTGTTGACAAAATGGGGCGTTTTCAATACAAAGGCTCCATCCAGGACCAACTGCAAATAATACAAAAACCTTTAGTTAATTATTATTTTGAGATCATAAGCGATGGCATTGAATTGTTTTGCCAGTCAAACAGCATCATATTTAAGCGTAAGCGCTTGTTCAACAATTTTGGATTTATGCTGACGCACGATGTTGATCGCGTTGACTATTACCACTGGAAAGAAACAGCTTATAAGCTTATGCAGCTGGCAGGCTTAAAAAAAGCACATTACAATAAAAAACGATTGCTAAAAGCAACTCTGAATGCTATACTGCCCACTTTCTTTCCGGGTTACAAAGAAGATCCCTGGTGGAATTTTAAAGCACTTCGTCAACTTGAAAAGTCCCTCAAGCTTAAGTCAGTCTGGTACTTTCTTAATCGCGATGGTTCGCCACATGATGCTAAATATTATCTTGAAGAAAATCGCATTAAACTACTCATCAACAACCTTGAAGCAGAAGGTTGTGAGATAGGCATGCATGGTTCAATCAAAACGGCTACGGACAACAAGGCCATGCGGAAAGCAAAAAAACGAATGGATGCTGTTACAAACAAAGCCATTACAGGAACCCGTCAGCACTTTCTTAAATTTCATTATCCTTTAACCCTGCACATCCAGCAGGAAAACGATCTGCAATACGATACGTCGATGGCCTTTGCCGAGCATGATGGCTTCCGCACATCCTACTGCTATCCATTTAAGCCATATGATCATGCCAATGACCAGATGATGAATATCTGGGAGTTTCCATTAGCAATAATGGACACAACACTTTTTGGATATAGAAATCTGGATTACAAACAAATGAACGAATCATTTGAACTACTGATCAATGAAATCAGCAAGTTTGGTGGCTTGCTGGTGATGCTTTGGCACAATTGTAATTTTGATGAATATGAGAATCCTGGCATTAAAGACTTTTACAACTCCCGGTTAAAAGCTATTGCCCAATCACAACCTGAGTCAGTTACCGGCAAGGATGTACTCACTAAATTATCTTAACTTACATTTTAGCCCGGATAGCTTCATCAATAATAGCGGCACGCCGTTCAAAGGTATGTTCGCATAAGGTGCGCTGTTGTCCTTTTTGTGCTATAGCCTCCAACTCTTCAGGATTATCAAGCAGCCAGCCAATCTTTTCCTTAGCCTCAGCAATTGACTGATAAGACACTACTTCATCACTACTAAAGTAATTATCTAAATCTGGTTTCCAGTCTGTCAACAGGCAACTCCCCATTCCCGTCACCTCATACATGCGCATGTTAGCCGCAAAATCTTTGGCTATATCTCCATGAATATTAAAAGCTATTTTTGATTGGGCAATCTCCTTAAACATATCCATTGCAAATACAGGCTCTTTTATTTGCTTCAACAAAACTTTGCTAACCTTCGATGATTGTGGATAATGCTCAAGTCTGCTGACCTTATTAAATCCAGCTATTTTTTTATTGATCACATTAAGCCCGGATTTTTTAAATAGGCGACTGGCAACAAATGCCGCTTGCCGAACGGCCAATCCTTTTGATGATTTTGTATTTAAGTTAATTAGAAGATTAATATCAACCTTTTCTTTAATCAACTCCTCAAGCAATTGTATTCGTTCTTTATGAAAATTCTGATCCAGTATCAAAGAGCCGGTAAACAGAAAATCGTACTTATTCTTTTTAACGCCCTTAACCTCATCCAAAATCCTGGCATCGAAGGCATGCGGCACTATAATACACTCAGGCAAGCCATTTGACTCCAGAAGTGTCTTAAAATAAGGGGCACACACCGTTATCAGATCGAACACTTTGAAGTCGGAATAATATTGGGGCGATATTGGCGAACAACAATTACCAATTGCCAGTTTTATTGACGGTATCTGCCGTTTAAGGAAACGTATAAAATCCCCATTAAAACTATAACTATCCTGCAGCCATATAACATCGGGCTTTAAACACTTAAGCTGGGCAACAAGCACCTCCTTATCAGTGCCCGCTTTCACATTGTTCTCTCTACACCATTGCTGCTGGAGAGGGCGGGCATTAGCCACAATCTCATGAGCATCGTACCACATTTGGTTAAAAGCAAAAACATAGGCATCCGACCAAGCAAAACGCTGTTTCATTAAATGTGCATGTTGCTGCTCATAATTTAAGCCTTCAACTTTAGGGGTATTATTATAGTAATAGCTCAAAAAGTCTTTATAATAAGAGGTTATCTTAACCAGTCGGTAACTCATAATAGTATGTGTAATGTCATACAAAAATGCAAAATCTTTAATAAAGTTGAGCTATCACACTTCAAATGAAAACCAAGGCTCTCTGGTTAATTTTTGTTAATTCAAAGATAATTTGCCATCTTTTCTCACTCATCCAAAGGCATTTTATATTTTTGCAGTAATTCTAAAGCATGGCAAGTAACAAACAAATAACAAGCGGTCGTAAATTACGAAGTTCATACATTACTACAACCATTAGTATTGCACTGGTTTTATTTCTACTGGGCATTATTGGTTTATTATTTTTGAATGCTCAGCGTCTGTCCACATACGTAAAAGAAAATATCGGCTTTACCATATTGATTAAGGACAATGCCCGTGAAGCTGAAGTGAAGCGACTTGAAAAACTTTTGAGCACATCACCATTCATCAAACAAACTGAATACGTTGATAAAGATCGAGCGGCCAATGAATTAAAAGACGAGCTGGGTGAAGACTTTGTTGAGTTCCTGGGATACAACCCACTGCTTTCGTCAATTGACGTTAAGCTATTTGCCGAATACGCCAATCCGGATAGTCTGGTTAAAGTAGAAGAAGTCATTATGGAGTTTCCACAAGTGAAAGAAATCATCTATCAAAAAAACCTCATTCACCTGGTTCATCAGAATGTCAAAAAGATAGCCGTTGTATTGGCTGGCTTTGCCGTGATGCTGTTATTAATTGCTGTTGCACTCATTAACAACACCATACGCTTATCGGTTTATTCAAAACGTTTTATCATCCGAACCATGCAACTGGTTGGAGCTACCAAAAGCTTTATCAGGCGTCCCATCCTCTGGGGAAGTATCCTTCATGGATTTGTGGGCTCGGTAATGGCCATTGCTTTATTAGCCGCCATGATCTACCTGAGTAGTCAGGAGCTGGCTGGTGTTATTGGTTTTAACAACATTGATTTAGTCTTTATATTATTTGGAATTGTTATCGTTCTGGGTATTTTCATCACATTCTTATCCACCTTTTTTGCGGTTAATAAGTATTTGAATTTACGTACCGACGATTTGTACTTCTAAAACATCAGGCTATCGTTATTTACAATTAAAAAAGTAAACATGAAGGAAGAAGATAAAAAATTCCAATTTGCCCTTGCAAAAGAAAACTACATACTTTTAGCCATAGGATTCGCTATCATCATATTAGGATTTGTACTTATGATTGGTGGTCGAAGTGAAGATCCAGCTGTTTTTAACGAAGACATTTTTAGCTTTCGTCGCATAACCCTTGCTCCTATCGTGGTACTGTTTGGTTTCATGTTTGAAATCTATGCCATTATGAAAAAACCCAAAAGCGAAAAGTAATACACAATTAAATTGCATTAAATCCCTTGTTAATAAGCAAGGTATACATTGCTACTATCTATTCATCTATTGATCTGATCAAATGGGAGTTATTGAAGCATTAGTTCTTGGAATTATCCAGGGATTAACGGAGTTTTTGCCTGTAAGCAGTAGTGGTCACCTCGAAATTGCCAAAGCCATTTTTGGAGAGAACGTGATCGCTGAAGAAAGTATGTTTATGACAGTAATGCTGCATGGCGCCACCGCTTTTAGTACTATTGTCGTTTTCCGTAAGGAAATCTGGAAAATCCTCAGAGGCCTTCTACAGTTCAAATGGAACAGTCAAACAGCCTTTTCGCTCAAAATTATTTTATCAATGTTACCAGCAACTTTTGTTGGTCTGGCATTTAGTAATGAGATAGAGGTATTGTATGACAATCAGATTCTGCTGGTTGGATTTATGTTGATTATCACATCCGGACTGCTGTATTTTGCCGATAAAGCAAAGAAAACCAAGAAAAACGTTAAGTTCAAGAGCGCCTTTATTATTGGCATAGCGCAGGCTTTGGCCATAATGCCAGGTATTTCACGCTCAGGTGCCACCATTTCAACTTCAGTTTTATTGGGAATTGACCGCAAAAAAGCCACTCGTTTCTCATTTTTAATGGTTGTACCATTAATACTTGGAAAAATGGCCAAAGATTTACTTTCAAGCGATTTCACCACTGCCGGTGCTCAGGCACTTCCTGTTATAGTTGGTTTTATCGCTGCATTTTTAACTGGTCTTTTCGCCTGTACCTGGATGATCCAGCTGGTTAAAAAGAGTAAACTGACCTATTTCTCTGTTTATTGCGCCATCGCTGGATTCATAGCCATTATACATCAATTATATTTTTAAGAATTACGCATGACAATGAAGATTGAATATAGTGAAGAACGCTTTCGTGAAGGACAGGTTCTGTTGATTAACAAACCATTGGAATGGACATCATTTGATATTGTCAATAAGATACGCTTATCACTCAAACGCTATTTAGGCATCAAAAAAATAAAAGTGGGCCATGCGGGCACTTTAGATCCTTTAGCTACCGGATTGGTAATTGTTTGTACAGGAAAAGCCACCAAACAAATTGATCAGTTTCTGGGTATGGACAAGCAATACCTGGCCAATGTACGGCTGGGAGCTACAACACCATCCTTCGACCTGGAAACAGAACCGGATAAACATTTCCCTACAGATCACATCACGCAAGAGATGATGGATAAAGCCATCGCTTCTTTAAGCGGTGAAATTGAACAGGTCCCTCCCATGTTTTCAGCTTTAAAAATCAACGGTCGTAAAGCCTATGATTTGGCCCGTCAGGGTAAAGAAGTTGAGTTAAAAGCCCGTAAAATCACCATCAGCGAATTAAAACTATTGAATTGGGACGATAAAGATTTGCAATTAGATGTATCGTGCAGCAAAGGCACCTACATCCGTTCTTTGGCAAGAGATCTGGGATACGAGCTTGATTCAGGAGGTCACCTGTCGGGCTTAATTCGCACCCGAATAGGACCTTATATGCTATCAGATTCAATCTCAATAGAGGATTTTGAAAAAAATCTTGCTACTTTTGCAACAAAATAGAAAATGCCACGTATAAGGTACGCCTGTTGTGTGCAACATTTTAAGGTTAATAGTGTTATAAACAAGCTACTATAACTAAGTTATCATCTTGCCACTGCGCAGGGTGATTTTCTTTGTTTCTTAGAGTATACTAGCAAATTAGTAAAACGAATATATATGAAGTTATCAAAGTTTAAGTATAAACTGCCCGAAGAGCTAATTGCACTGCATCCTGCCGACAACCGAGACGAATCTCGCTTAATGGTATTAAATCGTCAGACCAAAGAAATCGAGCATCGTATTTTTAAAGATGTGATCGATTATTTTGACGACCAGGATGTAATGGTATTCAACAACACTAAAGTGTTTCCGGCCAGATTATATGGTAACAAGGAAAAAACCGGTGCTGAAATTGAAGTATTCTTATTACGCGAACTGAATCGTGAGCAACGCCTGTGGGATGTTTTAGTAGATCCGGCCCGTAAAATCCGTATTGGTAACAAATTATACTTTGGTGATGATGATAATTTGGTAGCCGAAGTGATTGATAATACCACTTCACGTGGACGTACCCTTCGTTTTCTATACGATGGTTCTTACGAAGAATTCAAAGAAGCACTTTATGGAATGGGCGAAACACCACTTCCAAAAATCATTAACCGTGAAGTTGTACCAGAAGACAGAGAACGCTATCAGACTATTTATGCAAAGCACGAAGGAGCAGTTGCTGCCCCAACTGCTGGTATGCACTTTAGCCGCGAATTAATGAAGCGTCTTGAGATTAAAGGAATTGACTTCTCTGAAATTACTTTACACGTTGGACTAGGTAACTTCCGACAGGTTGATGTAGAAGATTTGACAAAGCACAAAATGGATTCTGAACAAATCTTCATCACTGAAGGCGCCACTGATATTATTAACCTTGGTAAAGACCGCAAAAAACGAGTTTGCGCCGTTGGCACAACTGTAATGCGTACCCTGGAGAGCTCGGTATCAACATACGGTCATGTTAAACCGTTTGAGGGATGGACCAATAAATTCATCTTCCCTCCTTACGAATTTCAGGTAGCCAATTCGATGATTACCAATTTCCACTTGCCACTATCAACACTTATGATGATGGTAGCTGCATTTGGCGGTTACGATTTCGTTATGGATGCCTACAATGTTGCTGTTAAAGAAAAGTACCGCTTTGGAACATACGGCGACGCTATGCTGATAATCTAATTAACTCATATATGATATTAAAGCCGGCTTTTTCGCCGGCTTTTTTTATGCACTTTATTTACACACCTGATACAAGTTAAAGACATTAGGCTATTCAATGTTACAAGATGTCAATCAACCCAACAGGCCAACAACAGCTTTAAATTTAAACAAAGCACAGGTTTATATAACCACTCCTTTTTTGTAACTTGTGATTAGCACTCTAAAAACCTGTCAGCTTATGGTACGTTTATTTGTCCCCATAAATTACTCAGACTATTCAGTTAATGCGCTTAATTACGCCATTAAACTGGGACAAAAGATTCCATCAACCATCACCTTGGTTACTTGTCAAGATCCGGTAACCGATAAAGAAAATCGTGATAACGGACCTAAATTAGAAGAGCTCAAAGCATCCATAGAGATGAATTTCACTGAACAGCAACAGAAAAATATCAACCTTCTGACACGTCATGAAATAGGTTACCCCGAAGACATTCTTGTTGATATCAGTGTTAAAGAAGAACCAGATGCCATTATCATGGGTACACGCAGCAAAGGCGAAACAATAAAAGAGCTACTTGGCAGTGTTACCAGCGATGTTATTAAAAATGCTAAAGTTCCGGTCTTGGCAGTGCCTGCCGAATCTACGGTTGACATTGAACGTCTAAGCAATATTTTATTTGTCACCGATTTCAGCGATTGTGATTATCGATCTCTTCACAAATTAATCCGCTTAATCACACCATTTCAAACCCAGATATTTGCCTCACACTTTAAAGCCTCTCAACCTGACAAATGGGATAAAAAGCGTCTTGAAGAGATGCGTCTCTATTGCAAACAAACCTACCGAAACTACAACATCTGCTTTGACTTTATCACTGGAGAAGATTTTATAAGTGATTTGGATACCTTTATCGAATCCAATCAAATTGATCTTATCGCCATGACAAGGCATAAACGTAACATGATATCAAAATTACTGCACCCCAGCATTACACGTAAAATGCTGTTTCATACAGACATACCACTATTAGTATTTCACGAATAATGAAACAATGTTGTTTTACAAATGGTTATTATTGAGAAAAAGAGTAATTTACGAACTCACTTGAATCATAAAACGAATCGGACTTGCCTTGTTCAGTAATGAGGACAGAGTTAATAAATAAATAAACTATGGGAACAGGTAAAAAAAGAATAGGGATTTTATCGGCCGGAGGTGATTGCCCCGGAATTAATGCCGCCATAAGGGGTGTTGGAAAAACAGCCATTGTAAAATACGGCATGGAAGTAGTAGGTATTGCCAATGGCTTTAGCGGTCTAATGAATATGGAAGCCACCAATATGGAAGAAAAAGACCTTTCAGGTATCATTACCGTTGGAGGAACCATTTTAGGAACATCACGCTTTAAACCTTTTAAGGTTGAAGAAGGCGAGACTGAAAATAAGCCCAAAATAATCAAAGAAAACTACGATAAGTTAGGTTTGGATGCATTGGTGTGTATTGGTGGAAATGGCACTCAAAAAACAGCCAATTTACTATCTCAGGAAGGCCTGAATGTTATTGGCATTCCTAAAACAATTGATAACGATGTATACGGGACAGATGTAACCTTTGGATTTGACTCGGCCGTTGACATTGCCACTGAAGCTATTGACCGCCTTCATACAACTGCAAACTCCCACAAACGTGTTATGGTTATCGAATTAATGGGACATAATGCAGGCTGGATTACGCTTCACTCGGGTATTGCCGGTGGTGGTGACGTAATTTTGCTTCCTGAACTGGACTTTGACCTGGACAATGTCTGTAACTGCCTTATGGAACGTAACAAGGTTGGCAAGCCCTACTCCATTGTTGTGGTGGCCGAAGGCATTGAAAAGCCCAAAAAGAAGTCGGCAGCCAGCTACATTGGTAAAAAAATCCAGAAAATGACAGGCATGGAAACACGCGAAACCATCCTTGGATATATTCAACGGGGAGGCAGTCCCAGTCCGCAGGATCGTATTTTGGCCACACGATACGGTGCCTTTGCAGCTGAGCTAATTCATCATGGGGAATACGGAACAATGGTTTCTCTTAAAAACGATGTGATTACCTCTGTTCCATTGAGTGATGTTGGCGGTAAATTACGATTGGTTAATCCTGATCATTACCTGATAGAGCAAGGCCGAAACATGGGCGTTTGCTTTGGATAGTCTATTGGATTATAAATAATATTGTATCGGCTGGTGTTGAATATTTCAATTCCAGCCGTTTTTTATGGGATAATGCCGAAACAGAATTAATAGTTTCCCTCTCCTACAATCCATTAGGTTGAGTTCGCTGTAAATTATCTATATTTGCGCAAAACATTGGATTATGCAAGCAGAAGAAATCAAACAGTTGAATGAGCAGTTTGCTAACTCAACGCCTCAGGAAATACTAGCTTATTTTATCGAGCGATATGGGGATAAAATTGGCCTGGCATCCAGCCTTGGAGCCGAAGATCAGGTTTTAACAGAAATGGTTGTTAATATTAATCCTGAAACAACAATTTTCACATTGGATACAGGTCGTTTATTTCCTGAAACCTATGATTTAATTGATCGCACATCCCGTAAATACAAGAAAAACCTTAAGGTTTATTTCCCAAAGAAGAAAAAGGTAGAGAAAATGGTCAACGCCAAAGGCATCAACCTGTTCTTCGAGAGTGTTGAAAACCGTAAAGAATGTTGCTTCAACCGTAAAATCGAGCCTCTTCAACGCGCTTTTAAGAAATTAGATGTATGGATTTGCGGACTAAGAGCAGAACAGTCGGTAACCAGAACAGACATTCAGAAAGTGGAATGGGACGCCAATAATAACATGGTAAAAATTAACCCATTAGCCGACTGGAGCGAAGAGAAAGTATGGGAATACATCAACGAAAAAGGAATTCCTTATAACACTTTGCATGACAAGGATTATCCTAGTATTGGATGTCAGCCTTGTACACGTGCAGTTATGGAAGGTGAAGATGTAAGAGCCGGCCGCTGGTGGTGGGAAAATCCGGATACCAAAGAGTGCGGTTTACACAAGAGATAATCATAAAAAGCATATAACGAGGGCCGTCCTGTATTAAAGTTTCACGCTAAGGCCGCAAAGATTTACGCAAAGTCCGCAAAGTTTATAGAATTATTATTCAACACCTTGCGCGCTTTGCGTTTCTCTTCTTGTGCGTTCTTTGCGAGAAATATCCTTCATTTAGGATATCCTCTTTATTTTTAATTCTCTTCTTTCTAAAATCTAAAAATCAAGCCACCTGAGAAATCTCCCTGGACGGTTAGGACACCTGTGCTCACACTAACTCCTGAACTTGTACCTCCGGACCCAATACCCACAAACAATCCACCTCCTGAAAAATACATAGGCAGCAATAAACGACCTTGCAACCGAATACCAATACGGTCACTAAAAAAGTACTTAATACCACCCCCAAGTGCGGCAGAAAATGATACATGATCAGAAACACCATGTGTGATCATATTAAACCAGGTGATACCAATTGACGCCATACCAAAAGGAACAAGAGGCCCTTTGTTAAGCTCTTTAACCGTTCCCAACTGGAAGTAATCAATCGCCATGTCATAATTATCTTTTGCACCAGTCAGGTAATCTTCGTAGCGTGCCGTTGTTTTTGAACGTGTATACGTAAATTCCACTAAGGATTGAGGAGCTACTTCCAAAGATAAAATCCCACCAAAATGGTCAGAATTATCCATTTTAAATTTTGCCCGGTATAAGTTAATATGCCCGTTAAGCGAATAGCCGTAAATTGGCGTTAATTCAATTCGTGGTCTGGTCGACGCTGGTTTCTTTTCAGGCTCCTGCCACTTGTACGTTTGCTGAACCGTTCCCCTTGAGCTGGTAGGGTTTTGTGCCATCACGCTGACTGAAAGACACAAAGCTGTTAATACAACAACTGCTCTCATGTTGGTTAATCTCATAGTTATAGGTTATAATTTTCAATTTCTATAAAGATATAACATTTAAGAGCAGTTTTTGATCAGAGGCAATTTTCTTAGATCACTCCAAGTATCTGAACACAAATAACCAGCAATACCATTGCAACCGGATAAACAGTCGCATAAGCAATAGCAGCAGCATTACTGTCGGTCATGCTGTCAACTGCTGCCAGCCCCGGCGTACTGGTCATAGACCCGGTAATAGTACCCAGTAATGTTAAAATATTCAGTGAGCGCATAAAATAAGCCGCCACCACAGCCATCATCATCGGAAATAAGGTTAGTATGGCTCCAACAACAAACAATTGAGCACCATAATCATTATAAGTATCAAGCAATGTAGCACCGGCTTTGGTGCCAACAGAGGCCAAAAACAGCATCAAACCCAACTGACGCAGCAATTGGTTAGCTGCCCCGGACATACTCCAAATAACAGGCCCTGTGCGACCAATACGAGCCAATATCATTGATACCGCCAGTACCCCACCTGTTAAGCCAAGACTAAACGAGAAGGAGCCACCAAACGACAAGGACATTTTCCCAAATAATACACCCAATACAATTCCTGCTGCAACAGGGAAAAAGTCTGTATCTGATAGTTTCTTATCATTATTACCAAAAATACGAATCACCTGCTTCATGTTTTCACGACTGCAGGCCACCATTACCTTATCGCCCATTTGTAATTTGACCGATGGTGAGGGTGTAATATCAATTCCGCTTCGACGAATGCGGGTTACCGTGGCCTGATAGTTGGTCCATAAGTTAAAAACACTCAAGGCCTTGTTAACAGCCTCTGTATTGGTCACCAAGATGGATTGCACCTCATAGCCTGCGTCCAGAGGAATCTCCTCTTTCGTTTCAGAACCGATTAACATTGAAATCTTTTCAAGCGCATCTTTAGTACCAACAGCCCTGACCAAATCTCCTTTACTTAAAACTGTTTGGGTATTGGGAGTTGTTGTACAGCCATCATGCATCACACGCGAAATAACTGCCTGAGTCATTGAACGAACCCTGAGGTGTCCAATGGTTTTGCCGATTACATTATCGTTTTCAACCATCAGGTTACGATGCATTATCTCCGGAAAGCCAGATTCAGAATTCTTTTCGTAATCCTTCTCAGCCGTCTTGATATCTGCCTTTATAATTTTAGGATAAAATTTGGCAAACAGGATAACGCCAATCACACCAAAGGGATATGCCACACCATAACCAATAGATACCAATGGCGAATTAGTCGTTTCAATGGCAGCTGCCAGCCCTGGCGTTGAAGTCAGAGCACCAGTTAATAATCCCGCTATAATTGGCATATCAAGTCCAAAAGCATAAGAAAGAATATATGCCATTACAGATGCTGAAATAATAACAACTGTAGCAAGCAGGGCCAGGTTTCGCCCATTTTTCTGAAACGAATCAAAAAAACCAGGTCCAGCCTGAACTCCTATGGTGTAGATAAACAATATCAGTCCGATTTTTTCCAGAATACCTGGCATTACAATGCCAAAATGCCCAAAAACCAATGCCACAAAAATGATGGCTGATATGTCGAGCGACACACCTTTAACTTTTAAATTTCCAATAATAAAGCCTAAGCAAATAATAACGAAAAGTGCAAAATAACTCGTTTGTATCAATTCCATTGTAAAATAGATAGTTAATAAAGTTTAACAGTAGATATCTATGAATTTCTGGATAATTCGGAAGTTGGATTTAAAATATTTTGCAAAGATACACTTTCCTTCTCAAGGATACTTTCATAATTTTAATAATTCGTTAGAGAAAGGAAATGAGCAGATGAAACATGCCTTGTGAAAAGTTACCCCACACAAGGGTGAATGTGTTTCGGGTAAGTTCCATATGGCAATTGAAAGAAAATTTAACCACATGAAAAGAGTAAGAGTAATTGTTGATGGTCGTGTTCAGGGAGTTGGGTTCAGATATTTTGTTGCTAATGGTGCTAAAATCCATAATATTAATGGCTACGTGCAAAACTTACCTGACGGCAAAGTGGAGATTGATGCAGAAGGCGAATGTGAAAATATTCACCATTTTTTGGTTCAATGTAAACAGGGACCTCAGTTATCAAGGGTTGATACCTTTATGGTGAGTGACATTCCGTTTTACGGGTATCGCCAGTTTAAAATTAAGCAATGGTAATGTTTTTAGAATAGTATTAACATGAGATCGAAATTTAATGTCGAACTCAGGTTATTACAGCACGAGATTAATTAGCTATTAAAAAAAACATTTTATCTGTAACATCTAAGTATATCAACGCGTCCTATTTGTGTCAATTGACAGAATTGTATGACAGTAGATGAATTTAACCAAGCCGTAAATCTGTATTCTGATGGCGTTTACCGCTTTGTTCTTAAGAACATTAAGGATGAAGACAAAGCGAAAGACATCATTCAGGATACCTATGAGAAATTGTGGAAGAAACATACGGAGGTTAATTTTCAAAAAGTAAAAAGCTATCTTTTCTCTGCTGCTTATCATACACTGATTGATCTTACGCGCCGGGAGAAAAAACAAGCCCGATGGGATGACGTCGACTTTAAAAACCATTCCCATTCAGATGGCTACAGCGACTTAAATGAAGTATTGCACAGAGCTGTTGAACGCCTCCCCGAAACACAGCGTATGGTTGTTATGATGCGCGATTACGAAGGTTATTCTTACAAAGAAATTGGCGAAATATGCGGACTGAATGAAGCCCAGGTTAAAGTATATATTTTCAGAGCGCGTAAATTTTTGAAAGAATACATAGGTAAAATAGAAGTACTGGTTTAATGATGATTAATAAAAATAATTACGAAGCTTATCTGTTAGACTATCTTGAGGGAACCATTTCTCCCCAGGACAGGGAGGCTTTATTATTATTCTTTGAGCTTCATCCTGAACTAAAGTCAGAACTGGAAACAGATATCAGCCTCAATCTAAATTCTCAGGAACAACTGTCATTTAGCTTTAAAGATCAATTATTAAAACACGAAGCAGATGTTTATGATTTGCCGGTGAGTGACTTCCTTACAATCAAAAAACAGGAAGAAGGCCTAAGCAAAGCAGAAGAGACAGAGTTATTATTAACCGAACCCGATCAACAAAAACGAGAAAAAAAATCTGCTGAATACCATCAAACGATTCTTAAAGCAGACAATTCGATAGTTTACACTGATAAATCTAAGCTCAGACGTTTTATCTTATTGCCGGCATTTAACCAATATAATGTTAGAAGAAGCATTGCTGCAGCCGCTGTGATTGCACTGTTAGCATCTGTTTGGCTGTTTACAGAAGCTCCGGACAACAGCTCCCCACAGTTGGCCAATACAAATCAGGAAAAATATTCAGGGCAGCAACATAAGCCAGAGCAACAAACAGTTGTGGCACAAAGTAAAATACTGGAGAAATCACTCCCTAATGAGAAACAGCCATCGAAAGACAGCTTGTTACAACTGGCCAAAGATCCGATGGAATTAAAATCTGAAACAATTATAGAGCAGAAACAGAAAGAAAAGGTTCACTACCTGGCAACGATTGGTCATGCAGAGCCGTTTGGGAATGATGAAATCAATGCCTACGAACACGGGCTAAATGTAATGATGCCACAATACATGGACAACAATTTATTAAGACAGGAACTGGCATCCATTTATCGTCAGATTGAAGTGGAAGATAACACCCCTTCCCTATCACTGGCACTGGTTGAAAGCGGGGTTAAAGTGATGAATTTCTTATCAAAAGAGTCGGTAAAAATGCAGAAGTACTATGACGATAATGGTGATGTTGTAGCCTACAAAGTTAAAGGTGAAAATCTGGAGGTAAACAGAAAGTTGAAATAAGCGGGCTTACATTTTCAGCTTGATCAATCAATCAGGCACTTACTTTATCAATAGGCATTGAGAAATAGAAATTAGAGCCCTTTCCCGATTCAGATTCCAACCATATTCGACCGCCCAGTAACTTAAGCATTTCTTTACATATCGAAAGGCCCAGGCCGGTACCCCCTGTTCGGTTAGCCAACTCAATTTCAGCTTGTTTAAAGCGCTCAAAAATTGTTTTATGCAACTCGGGTTTTATACCTACACCCGTATCTTTTACAAAGAATATGATGTCCTTTTTGCCAATGCGATAACCAAATTCAATGGTTCCTTTATAGGTGAATTTAATCGCATTATTAACCAGGTTATGAAACACTCGTGTTAGCTTCTCTTTGTCGGTATAAATAGACAAATCGGTGCCTTCCCTTTTTATTTCAAGCTTTACATCCTCTTTCATCAGAGGCTCAAAATAAGCATGTACGTTATCCATCAACTGGTTTATGGCAAACTGCTCATTATGCACATAACTGTTTCCCGATTCAAGTAAAGATGTATCCATCACATCATTTACAATTGCCAACAACTGCTTTGAACTGTTCAGAATAATTTCAAGGTATTGCTTCGTTTCCTCCACAGTGGTCCCTTCTGTTTGGGCTATTTCGGTAAAACCCACTATAGCATTCATTGGAGTTCGTAACTCATGCGAAATATTTTCAATAAAAGCCGTTTTAAGCTTTTCATTTTCACGCGCAAGACTTTCAGCCTTTCTCAAACGCTTTAAATGAATTTTACTGAAAAAGAATAAGGCAACAGCAGTAGCCAGTACATAAAACCAACCTTTGTAATGCTGGATTAGCGTAAGCATACCTTCATTGTCTGAAATATTAGCAGCCAGATTATCCGAAAAAAGTATCCATAAGGCGCCAATAACAAAATAGATGATTGATAACCTGTATTCAAAAGGAATCTTCTTATAACGAGACAAAAGGCTACTCATGCTTAAAGTTTAAGTTTGTTTGGCATCACTTTAAAAACCTGAGTTCGAAACTCAATGCCGGACTCAGATTAATACAATAATAACACTTTATTTCTCAAATGTAAAAAATGAAATTCTCTCTTTCAGCTCCTCTGAATAAGCACTTAACTCCACTGCTCTTTCAGACATATTTTCGGCAATCTGTGCATTGGTCTGTGTTGAATTGTTCAATCCCTGAATAGCATTGTTTATCTCGTTAACAGCAGAACGTTGTTCTTTACTGGATGAAACAATCTCGGCCACCAGATCTGATGTTTTACTAATTTCGGGTACCAACTCAGTCAACTTCCCGGCTGTATTGGTAACCACTACCATTCCTTCTGAGAAGCGTTTATTGATACTATTGGCAGAATCTTTACTGCGCTCTGCCAGTTTTCTAACCTCAGCGGCCACAACTGCAAATCCACTGCCATATTCACCTGCTCTGGCAGCTTCTACCGATGCATTTAATGATAAAATATTGGTTTGTTGCGCTATCTCTTCAATTGATGATAACTCTTCTCGAATGGAATTCATTGAATCAATGGCTGAGTGAGATGAATCATTGCCTGATTTAATCTCCATAGCCGAATTTCTGGCAATTGATTCTGTTGAGCTGGCATGCTGTCCGTTTGTTTCAATGGTAGCAGTCATCTCTTCCATCGAAACTGATATTTCTTCAACAGAAGCAGCTTGCGAATTAGATGCTTCTGCCAGTTGCTTTGATATAACACTTGTTTTTTTACTTTCGCCATTAAGCACCTGTGCAGTTTCATTTACCGATTTAACAACAGATTTAATGGAGTCTATCATCAGGTTTAGATTGTGCCCGATTTGCGAGAATTCATCATTCCCACGGGTAACAAATTGTTCAGTTAAATCCCCATTCGCCACTTGTCTGTTCACTTTAATGATATCACGAATCTTAAAACTTGTGCTTCGAATAAAATAGATGGAGATGGATGTTACAATCAACAATACTATAAGCATGATGAGAATAATCTTATAAATAGCTGCCTGAATATTGGCCTGAACATCATTTGAATTGGCATCAAGACTCGATTTGATAATGAACAAACCAACAATATCATCATCATTGTAATTCTCCATTGGATATCCCAGTATATCATTCCCATTATTCCATGGGCTTGTATCAGGGTGGCCATGACAATGGAGACACCCTTGCTCCTCGGACAAGCGAACTGGTCGCATCACCCACAATTCGTTGCTTGCTTCATGGGTATAGGTCAGCCCTTTTAATGTTGGTTCAGACTCAAAGCGCCTGATGAAATCAGCTTCCAGGTCGTTGGCCAGGTTATTACTATTTCTGGCGCTTAATGAAGCCACCCTGAATTTGTAGTTATCATCCCCTGTGTTGTTTTTGCCAACCGCCATAGACGCAAAAATAGGCACCTTTTTAAGCATGCTGCTCTTGTCCTGGTCAGATATAACCCCTTCGGGATTTAAGGCCTTTAATTCATCTATTTCGGCCCCTATATCAAATTGGGTAGCAACATACGATCTTACAGCCTCCATCCTACTTAATATCGCCTTTGTTTTTCTTTCGAGCGTTTCCACGCCCTGTTTCTTAAGCATTGAAGATGCCACATAAACCGCAATGCCAGTCGCCAAAAATATAGGCACAAAAATGATCAGTATCAGTTTTGTCCTGAAATTCAACTTACTCATTACTCCTACTTTTAGATTTCCCAATTAGCACACCCTTTGTGAATTACGGATGTTTTTATCGTTTATTACGCCGATCACCTGGCAGGGTTTCAGTAGAGATTAAATTAAACATCAGATAACCCGCAGTTGCCTGTATAACTTAACTTTAAAATATGGATTAATTTCTCTAAAGGAATAAACGAGATACTTAATTAAAAATGGAAAACACTTTTCGGATTGCATCAACAACATCGTTCTTTCTTCAAATATATCAGTCCCTTAGACACCAGCCGGCAATTGTTTCAAATGGTTGCAGGAACCATCTTTGTGGTTATTCAATAATTCAAATAAGTTCACTATTTCCCTTGTTGAACAACGTTCACAATTACTCAGGACACATGATCCTTTTATTCACAGCCCGGAGACCTCCCCTCTTTGAATCAACAACACCTAAATTGAGGTTGACCTGAGTGAGATCCGATGCAAAAACTATAAAAATCTGGTAAACTAAATGGATTCAAATACGAAATAACTTCGGAGTTTCTTCAAAGTTCCTTCAAAGTTCCTTCGAAGTTCCTTCGATGTTTGTTCAATGATAATTGAGTAAATATTGATTAAATATCGATTCAATTTTGTTGTTTTATTAATCCATATTCGAAACGAATATGCTCCAATTCTTTAGTGGAAAGCAGGAAAAAAGATACAGAAAACAATGTTCTATGAGATGTATAATACCGATTAGCAATTAAAATGCGCCTTATTTTCGCTTCACTCATTGAGGCGCTTTAATTGTCTTTCGGCATAAACCATTGTAGTTTTTATAATTCGCTTAAGGCTCATTTTAAAATACAATTGGTATTATTTGACATTTCATTACAAAACCTGTTAGTATTCGAATTTACTGACAGTTATATTCCTGCACATCAACTTATGCAAACTGGCTAAAATGTATGTAATGATCCCAATTTGCATAAGTCACAACATTAGTTGATGATAGATTTATGCCTGAACGTGGAAATAGGATATGATCCTGTATAACTTGATGTATAACACACAAAAAAATCGGACTTTAGCTTTCGCCAAAATCCGATTTAATATTCTAATTCAATTATCGAAATTGTTTAAAGTTATAATGAAAATCTGCGAGTAACATCTTGATTCCAATGGCTACTGCTAATTTTTATTTTTGTAGCTTAGGCTACGCAATTAAAATTTGAGCATGACACTGAAAATCAATATGTCACTCCCGAAATACCCCTACAACATTAAACAACTTCATCTTATAAAGAGATTCTATTCATAAACCAAAACCGCTTTCCCATCCACACTTATGATTCCGGTTGGCGCTGGTTGAAACTCTTGTGTACAATCGATGTCTGAATAACCCTTTTCATTGTACTTGATTGATGTGTTTGTATATCCTTCTACCTGTTTCTGGAAAATGATGGTATTAACACTTTCATGAACAGGCAGGTAGTGCATTGGATCACCGCATGGATTTTGGCCAAGTTCTATAATTAACCATTCATCTGTATCTATGCATTCAACACTTTCAGATACAGCTTTTAGTTCGCCATACGTTTCCTCAAGCCAAACTTCATACTCTTCCTTTGTTTTTCCGTCATCGTCGCAAGCTGCAAAAATAAACAGCGACGCAATCAAAAATGTGACTATTCTCTTCATACAAAATCCTTTTTTCAATATAGACGCAAAAATGATAAAAATGTTGCAATTTCCAGCACTACACCACAGTCTTACAACACTAACTACTAAGCCATTACAGAAGCCCACGAGAATAATTTCAGGATTTTATAACCAAGAGGTAGCCTAAAAACGACCTCATCAAAAAACAATTATTACTTTTTACCTTAAGAGTATTACTTTTTACGGTTCACTTGCATGTATTTTATATTTTTCATTTTTCTCATTTTTTTAAAAAAAAATTTAATGCAGTGAGCTGTTTCGGGAATGTTGATGTTAATGAAAAGGAATCATTATATAATAACCTGAGTTCACTTCATTATCCTAGTGCTGAATACGTATATCCATTTCATAGCCTTCAATATGAATAAGGGATGATGATTCATTAACATTTCCAAATTCGTACAAGAACTCTAAACGACTATCATCACCAATCTTTTTTCGTATTTTATATTGACTTTCAGTAATATCTATTTCAGGATATTGAACATTTCCTTTTAGAACGTACGCAGGTGGATTGTCAAAGGTAAGCCCGGCTTCTACATACTTTCCTGATAATTCTATTTTTCTAAAGTCAGAAGATACACTCTCTATTTCAATCTCATCTTCATAACCCGACTGGATAAACGACTGACCAAGGCTGCCAATTGTAAATTCATTGTATTTACCGTCTCTTGAAACCAGGGTGTTAACACTATCAAATGATATCTCATTTTCGTATCCTTCATTCATCTTGAATTGCTCAACCTGTCCAAGGGATAATTCAAGGTATTTAGCAGATACAGACATTGAGTTCACTTTTCCGGCTTTAAATCCTCCTTCATAGGCATCAAGTTGTAAGTCGCCCAGCTCTTCAAACCCAATAGAAGCATATTTGTTTTCTATCTGAGCCGTCTCAGTCTTCTGGCATTCAAAACCACCTTCATATATTCCAAGCTTTACTGCTTTAGTTTCACCAAGCTTAATGGTAGAATATTTGGCATTCAGCTTTATCGCATTAGTATTTCCTGTTAGCAATTCACATTCATAAATATCTAAATCAACATCTTTGAAATGCCCCGCCTTTATTTGGGAGTATTTCGCATCGCCTTTTAAATACCCTGATACATCTTGTAAATGAAGGCGACCATCATACAAATCAACATCAAAATTCCCTTTCACCGAATAATCAAAGTTTACCTGGGAGTATTTCGCATTCATGGAGATATTTGCCTTTGCCGGTACCCAAATCTCACATCGTTTAATCTTAAATTCTTTCAGTTTTATACTTTCCTTGTTACCTGACTTAAATGTGATCTTACTCCATTTCATACCCATTATTTCAAGGTCAAAATTATTCTGAAAGGTCAGATCTACAGTCGCACTATTGCTTCCTGCAGCTCCTTTTAGAATAGAGGACTCCATCAGTTCTTTAAGGCGCTTTAACTCCTCCTCCTTTCCATCGGCAATGTAATCCAGTTCAATTTTTATCTTATTACCGGAAGATTGCATTACAACCGCAGACAAATCGTATAGATTAAGCTCTATAGCAGGCGAATCACCCACATTAATTGACTTATTTAAGGTGGTTGTTTCTCCATCCTGAGCCAATGCATTGATGGATATAATTATAACAGCGAAGCTAAATAGCAAGCGCCTAAATTCTGATATGCTTTGATTTATTTTCATTTCTTTGTTTTTTACGTTTTTCATTGATGAGCCTTTCGATAATTCGCAGGCGCTTTTCATAGGTATCCAGCATAATTAAAACTGCGCGCTCATTGTAACCATGCTGTTTTATATCATTCAATCCTTTATTGTAGATAGTATCCAGTAATTCCAGCTCTTCGAGCAACATCAATTCGAACTTCATATCAGTTGATGGCATGGATTTAAACTCATCCCATTTTAAGTTGACCTGATTAATGTAATTACTTTCCTTTTGCGCCAGTTCTTCGTTTATGGCAGCCAAACTGTCAATTTGTGCCTGCATCATCATTTCATGACGAACAAAGAGACTAACAGAGAAGATAAGTCCGGCTACAATGGCAGCTTTAGTCATCCAACTCTTCCAACGAATTGAGGGTTGTTTTAAGTCTTTATCAATACCTTGCCACATTCGCTGTACATCGGGCTCATAAACATCTTGCTCCGCCCTGTTCTTTTCAAAATATTCTTCCCAACTATCAGGCATACAATATCGTTTTTAATTTACCGTTCAATAATTTTTTAGCACGATGAAACTGCACTTTGCAATTATTGACTGATTGACTTGTTAACTCAGCCACTTCTTTAAAGCGATAGCCTTCTATTGCTCTCAATGTAAATACAATGCGTGCACCATCTGGTAATTCCTGAATTGTTTTCATCACTTGTTCCATCGGAAGTTCGTCAGCTACTTCATCAAGCTCTACATCAGGCACCTGTTCCACATATTCAGAAATAAGGTGCATTTTCTTTTGTTTACGAATCAGACTAATAGCTTCATTTACCACAATCTGTTTAATCCATGAAGTAAGCGCTTTAAACTCCTTAAGCGTCCCTATCTTTTTAAATGCTTTAACAAAAGCATCCTGAACCACATCTTCGGCATCGAACTGATTACCCACAATGCGATAGGCCACATTATACATGGGCTTAACATATTGCTGATAAAGTGCATATCTGGCACGTTCATCACCCTGCTTACAGCGCTCAATTATTTGCTCTGTCAGATTAATCGATTGATTCAAAATTCAGGTTCTTTACTTTTAAGATGAGTGAAAAGTAAAAAGGTTAAAACATGAGAAGAAAAATATTATTTCGATAGTGATTGACTATATAGTTGGTGGTTCTCATCGTCAAAGCACACAAACACAACTTTAACAATCACATTACTTTTAAAACTCTTTACTGCATTTATGGCTACTTCGGCAGCTTCAGCTTTAGGATATCCGTAGACACCGGTACTGATATTGGGAAAAGCGATTGATTGAAGCCCATTTGATTCAGCCAGTTTTAACGAATTGATATAACAGGCATGAAGTTTAGCTTTCTCGTCATTATTCCCACCCTTCCATACGGGCCCAACGGTATGGATCAGTTTTTTGGCCGGAAGGGAACCACTTGTTGTAATAACAGCTTCACCGGCAGGACACCCTCCCTGTCGTTCACGTATCGATCTGCACTCATCCATAATTTCAGGACCGCCGGCTCTGTGAATGGCTTCGTCAACGCCTCCTCCACCCATCAAACCTGAATTGGCTGCATTAACAATAACATCCACATACAATTTTGTAATATCTCCTTTGATTAGTTGCAATTCCATACTGTCTATTTTATGTGCCTGTCTTTTAAATAATCTATCATTTTAATGATACGTCTGGCTTTTGTTTCTTCCTTTTTAGCTTCATAAATCCATTTAATGATTTCCTGTTGCTGATTATCAGTCTCCTTTTTAAACGCATCCAATAATCGTCTATCTTCCAATTCGAAACACTCAATGATTTCATCAGGGATAACTGTTGGCAGGTTATCTGGATATAATTTGATTCGTACCATATCGCCGGCCTGCTTTCCAATAACTTTTCGAATCGCCGCCTTTACCGGCAACATCATATTTCCATTTCCTATAGGCATCAGGCGTGCATGTTTAATTTCAAATTCATCAATAAATCCACGCACTTTGATCCAGTTAAACCACGAATGTTTATCGGGTTCGATCTCAGGTATTTCAGCATAGGTCCAGCCCCCTTTACCTTCAAATTTTTGAAGCAGATAGTTTTTGTCGACAAGTAATTTACTATTGGAAGTATTATCCATTTATATCGCTTTGCGTGCTTAATCCATCTCAAGTTAATTCCTTTTTATCAATTATCTTTGCCGCATGCGTCATAAACTTACAAAACAAGAGCAGGCATTTATTCAAAAGGTCCGTCAAACCGCAGGCAAAGCCATTAACCAATATCAAATGATAGCAGCTGATGACACTGTTATGGTAGCCGTCTCGGGTGGAAAAGACAGCCTGGCTTTATTGGAAATATTATCATCTCGCCGAAAAGGAATGCCTGTTCATTATACTATTCATGCTGCACACATCATCACCGAAGATGTCCCATATCAGATTGACACGGAATGGTTACAAGCCTT
>JAKSBD010000583.1 GCA_022361295.1 Bacteroidales bacterium | reverse complement strand
TTAGAAAGACAGATAAAATGGTTTGATGGTGACAAGGAAAATAATGTTGACAAAGTATGCAGGCAAATTAATCAGCAGCTTGAGGAGTTTAAAAACGAAAACCAGGATTACAGTAAGGCTTTTATTCGTTATATCGAATTTGATTGTAAATACCTGAAGCTATTGAGCCAATTAAGCATCCCTCCACGCAATTCATCACCAAAAACCTATGTTGATTTAAGTGAAGAGGAAATACAAAAGCTCAACTCCTGTCTGAATGATTCTGAATCTACTGAAGCCATATTGTCTCATAACTATAGATACCTGGTATCATGCTATATAGATTATTTAAGGGTTTATGATCCTGACAATAAACTAAACGAAGGAACACAGTGGATGCTCAATGAGGTCAAAGTAGCCGACTATATACCGGGTGCTTTACTGAGAGAGTTTATAATTGGTGAAAACCTGAAGAATCTTTGTTTTAACTACCATCGTAATCCAGAATTATCAGACCTGATTAACAAATATTCAGGAAACAGAAGAGAAGCTGTTTTAAAGGAATTTAATCAATGGAAAGACTATACCGAACAGAAATTTACTGAAGCCGATTTCGCAGAGGTCGAATACCCGGTGCTGTCAGGCAAAGATATTGATGGTAATACGGTTACATTAAACGATTTTAAAGGGCAGTGGGTTTATATTGATATATGGGCTACCTGGTGTGCTCCTTGTAAAAAAGAGTTTCCATACTTAGATCAACTCAAAAAGAATTTAAAAGATTACAATATTGCCTTTATCGGATTTTCGCTTGACAAAGAAAAAGATCGTGAGAAATGGAAAGCCATGGTAAAGGAGATGAACCTGGGCGGTACGCAGTTGCACAATCCTGAATGGTCATCTGCCGATTCGCAGTTTGGAATTACCGGGGTGCCACATTTTGCCATTATTAATCCTGACGGGAAGCTGATGTTTAACCGGGCGCCAAGGCCTTCGACGGGTATTACTGAGCGCTTACTAAAGGCCATGGCAGGTAAGAAAAGATAAAGGATCTGAGCTTTCAACCCACCATCAGTTGAATTCATCCGATGAGCCTTTTTGTATCATCTCACACATAATTTGCAATTAACACAATGACCAATGAATAAGATAACAATATTAGCCTTGTTTCTGTATGTTTTTGCAGGAGTAGAGGCCCAGGAATTTAGCGACCTAAGTCAGAAAATCCCTTTCGACGAAAAGATAACCAGAGGTGTTTTACCCAATGGTTTAAGTTATTATATCCGTTCTAACGATAAGCCTGAGAATTCTGCCAGTTTCTACCTGATCCAAAATGTGGGGGCCATTCTTGAAGATGACGATCAGAATGGTCTAGCGCACTTTCTGGAGCATATGGCTTTTAACGGCACAGAAACATATCCTGGCAATAGCATGACAGAGATGCTGGAACGTAATGGAATTAAATTCGGAAGAGATGTCAATGCCTATACCTCTAAAAACGAAACCGTTTATAACCTTAGCCGTGTTCCTGTTAACAGGGATGGAATGCTCGATTCCAGTTTAATTGTTTTGAAAGACTGGTGTAATGGTTTAACGCTTACCAAATAGGAGATAGATAATGAACGCCTGGTTATTTCGGAAGAGTGGAGGACGCGCAGAGATGCAGGGTTTAGAATAAGAGCTAAACTTGCGCCCGCTATGTATAATAATACCATTTATGCCGAAAGGGATGTTATTGGAGATTTGGATGTTATCAAAAACTTTGATCCACAGACACTACGCGATTTTTATCACGATTGGTATCGTACCGATTTACAGGCCATTGTTATTGTTGGAGATATTGATGTAAAAGAAGTAGAGCAGAAGGTGATTAAGATGTTTTCTGCAATACCGGCTGTTGAAAATGCCAAAGAACGCCCTTTTATTACTATTCCTGATAAAGAAGAACCTACTTATATCTTAGCTACCGACAAAGAAGATCAGAGGTATAGTATTGCCATTCAGGTGCGTTATGAAAACAAAACGGAAAATACACTGGCAGAACGACGAGAAATATATGTAAGGAATTTTTTTAACTCACTAATGAAAAATCGTTTTGCCGAAGCCACCCAGAAAGGTGATGCCCCATTTATGATGGCAAACGTTAAAACAAGTGGTTTAGCAAGGGGGTATTCCAGTTTTAATATTAATGTAAGTGCTGCAAAGGGAAAAGAGAAACGTGCATTGGAAGGTGCGTACACCATTTTGCAGGAGGTGCTTAACAATGGTTTTACACAGTCTGAATTAGATCGTTTGAAGACCAACCTGATGGTAAGTCTCGAAAATAAACAGAAAAATACAGATAAGAGAAGCTCAGAAAGTTATTGTAAAGCACTTAAAAATGCTTACCTCTATAATACATCTTTATCAGATAAGGATTTTGACTATCGTTTTGCCAAAGAAATTGTTCCCGGAATTACATTGGAAGAAGTATCGGCTGTACCTCATCAATTGTTGACAGATAAGAACAGGGTATATATGGTTACCGGACCTGAAAAGGAGGGATACGAATATATTACCTTGAGCGATATTGAAGATGTGATTGCCAAAGTAGAAGCGAAGGACATTAAACCATACGATGATGGTGTTTCGGCTGACACCAGGCTGTTGAGTAAGGAACCTTTGGAAGGGAGCATTGTATCAGAGAAAAAACTTGATCTGTTTGGAGCTACCGAATGGACACTGTCAAATGGAGTAAAGGTTGTGTATCGTTTCTCTGATTACGATAAGGAGTCAGTATCGTTAAAAGCGGTTAGTTTTGGTGGTGCTTCTTTGTATGAAGCTGATGATTTGCCATCATTCGATGCGGTAAACAGCTTTGTGAAAGGCTTTGGTATTGGCGAGCATGACCCCATAAGTTATAATAAGCTTATGACGGGTAAAACAGCATCAAGCAGTTTTGGTTTAGGTGGCTATGCTGAGGCTGTTAGCGGGTCGGCTAAAATAAACGATCTGGAAGAAATGTTTAAGTTAGTATACATGCGTTTTACACAACCTCGTTTCGACAAAGAGCAATTCACGAATATATGGCTTCGTAACCAAATTCAAATGGCTAATAAGGTGGAGAATAAAATGACAGTTATTCAAGATAGCCTGGGGGTTATACTGAGAAACGGCAACCCACGCAACAAGCCGGTAGACCTGGCATACCTGAAAGCGATGGATTACGACCGAATGATTGAAATTTATAAAGAACGTTATGCTAATGCTGCCGATTTTACATTTTATATTGTTGGTGATGTTAGAGAAGAACAGGTAAAGCCGATGCTTGAAAAATACATCGCCTCCTTGCCAGCCAGCGCAGAACGTGAATCATGGAAGAAAAGAAAGTCTTATTTTCCTGAAGGCAAAAATATTCACCGTGTTGTACTTCCAATGGAGGAACCTAAGGCATCTGTAATGCTTCGTATGAAATCTGACTTAAAATATTCTCGCGAAAATGCAGTGTACCATTCATTCCTTAAGTCGATTTTAGAAATGCGTTTTACAAAAAATATTCGTGAGAAAGAAGGAGGGACCTATGGAGTAGGAGTTAAATCAGGTGTAGTAGTCATCCCTGAAGTTAGATACTCGATGGAGATTAATTTTGACTGTGATCCGGATAAAGCTGACTATTTAAAGTCGTTGGTATATAAAGAGCTGAATGATATACAGAAAAATGTAAGTCAGGATGAGCTTGATAAGGTGTTGTTAAATGCAATGAAAAACAAAGCCAGCCAAAAGAAAACAAGGAGTTATTGGATGGGTGTATTGCAACATTGGTACGAGCGTGGTGAAAATAAAGATGCGCCCGAGTACTTTGACGATATAATCGAGAAAATGACGACTAAAGACATAGAAAAAGCAGCAAAGCGATTCTTTAAGAAGGCTGATGCAGTTGAAGTAGTATTATTGCCTGATATGGAATAAAACGGATGCTAAAAGTAATGCCACTGTTAAGTGGTGGGTTTTAATAGTTTGTGAACCCACAGTGTTGTTAAAGACATTGTGGGTTCTTAGAAAACGCAAACCACGGATTTCACGGATTACATTGAAAAGCAGAAAACGCAAACCACTGAAGGCACAGATTAACACAGAAAAGTAGAAAATACAAACCACGGAAGGCACAGATTAACACGGAAAGCAAACCACGGATTGCACGGATTACACGGAAAAGCAGAAAACGCAAACCACAGAAGGCACAGATTAACACAGAAAAGCAGAAAACACAAACCGCGGAAGGCACAGATTTATACGGAAAGCAAACCACGGATTTCACGGATTACACGGAAATACAATAAGCATGGCTTATAATGGCTGAGCCATTTTTATAGCCATGCTGTCAATAGCAGGCTGAAAGTCTGCGACATCAAAACCCGGGGTAAACGCTCTAGTGTTCGAAAAGATCCCAACATTCATATATATAGTATTTTGCAAGCTGTAAATCAGCTCTCCTCCTATTGCTAGGAGGAGAGCTGATTCCCATGATGCATAGATATATACGTTTATAAAACTTCTTTTCGAACACTAATGCACCAGCTCCCGCGCGAATCCCTCCTAAAATCCGCATGTGTCATTAAGAAAAAAGCTGTAAAACTTTAGTGAATAAGGTTTTATAGCTAAGGTATTTTCACCTAAATTGGTGTTGCTCACAAAATACCGATAAGAAGATACTAAATAGCTCGGCGGTTTCGCCATTTGGAGGATTAAACTTCGTCATAGAAGAAATAATTAAACTAAATATCGACACATTATTGGAAGATAACATGCCGAAATTGCCTAAACAATCTAACTATAGTTGGATTAAGATCATCAAATGTCAATAAATACCAGTTTTGGCGACATGATAACAAGCCAATTGAGTTATGGAGTAATAACGAAATAGATGAGAAGATTAACTATATACATAATAATCCGGTAGATGAAAGTTTGGTATTTCAACCTGAGGATTATGTGTATAGTAGTGCACGGGATTACAGTGGAGAGAAAGGATTGTTGGATGTTATTGTAATAAAGTGATTTGTATAACCACGCGAAGGGATTGACTTCGTCGAACGTTGTTTCGCGCGGCAGCGAGGGTGACATCAGGGAAATAAAAGTACCATCTCATAATATGAACAAATGAAGCCAATAAAATCTTAACTTTGTAAAGCAACCAAAGAGGTCTTTTATGAATGCACGACAAATAAAAGAAGAGATACATAGTTTTATCAATCAAGCCGATGAGCGTTTTCTTCGATTGGTATATAGCATGGTGGAAAGTGAAAAAAGCGAGAAAGGTTTTTTTAATGCTACCGATGGCCAGATGACGGAACGGGCTGAGAAATCTCTAAAATCAGTTGAAGAAGGTAAGACGCGAAATATACATGACTTTAAGAAAGACATTGCATCTTGGAAAGAAGACAGGGCTATACAGTAGCAATTACACCAGAAGCAGAGAATTATTATCGTGATGTATTGGAATAATTTTACAAGCATCACAGTGAATCCAGTGCCGACCAAAAATCCACAGAGCTGCCGGAAATGGCTATTTGCCTGGAAAATAACCCCGGCATTGGACGTATAGAAGAAAACCTTCATTCACTTGGTCGGGTGCACAGGTATGTTCTGTATTACTACACATCGCAGA
>JAKSBD010000455.1 GCA_022361295.1 Bacteroidales bacterium | reverse complement strand
TGGAGTTCCTGTGCAAGCATAGGAAAACGCCCGCTTAACAGCGTGCTGTTTTCCCTTTTGCGGAGAGAGAGGAATACGAACTGTCGCTATAATCCTCATATACTCAGTGTTTTGTATTGTCCACCCTGTAAGTCCACCGTCAAGTCCACCAAAGGTTCAGTTCCTAAAGTTGTGTTTTTGACTCGTTTTTGACGAACTTTTGCACCACTAAGGTAACGTATTTTTTTAAATAGAAAATTGAAGAATTTTAATCCTGAAAACCAAGCTTGTTTGGCACAAAGCTTAGAGCTCTTCATAAATATTTATTTCATGAACAGCCTCATCTTGATTTCGATATTTATCAGTTTTAAATCTTTTGGTAAATGTTTTTTTAACACGCTCTGATTTGATAAAATAAGGAATCCATATTGCACAGTTAATAAATGGCCAAAGATTCATGAAAAATATAGAGGCATCCTTGTCAGTCGTATACATTATTAGTGTAATTACTAATGTGGTTAAGAGAAAGGCAATGTAGTATATAATCATCATTTTGGGAAAACTACTTCGTCTGAGTAACAATAAGATTGAATTTAAAACCCCAAAAACGGCCATTAGCAAATAGACAAAGAGGAATACAAACACTTCCATTAATTTTGTCGATGCTTCATCATAGGCACTGCTCACTAACCAAAAATTGGTGCCCCATTCAATTTTCACAATAAAAAATACCACCATTAAAATTGACCATGTTATAATTCCAATTGCAGGAATTAATAACCAGCCACCTATACTTAGCTTGCTGTTGATGTACTTAATCTCAACAGTAGGGTCATATTTAAATGCCTGGAAAGCAAACATAGAACAAAGACCCACGACTAGTACAACAAGAATAATATAAAATGGGTGAGGTTTTTCTTTTTGCCCATTGGTAGGCAAAGGGGCTGAATACCATAATGAATAACTCAATCGGTTAAAAATATTCTCGCTTTTATCAATAAAATCTAGGTATTTAGATTTATCGATATAGGATTGTGTAGTTTGATAGTTATAATCTAACCTAAGCTTTCTATTACTGTAGTTAACGTTCCTGGTGAAATTAAATCCCTCACCGATAATCGTTTCTGTTTCATTATTTAAAGTCCAATCATGAGGTAAATTTACAATTGTTGTTTGCGTGACATCAAGTGGGTATGCTAATGCCATTGGACTTTTCCTTGTTGGATAAGTTTCTCGACGCAAGAGGTTTTGAATAGATTGAGCCTGAAAGTTAGTAGCTACGTTTTCAGGCCGTAAAGTGTCTGTAACTTCCCAGAAATTATTAATTAAATAAGCCTCGTTTAACGTTAGTACGTTATTATCAATATCATCTTCAAAGGACAGCATACATGCTGTATCTATTCTTGAATATACATTTGCATAATGCTTAAGTTGTTCTGCTTGAACATCCTTAAGTGATGCATTTTTCAATATTGCTCTTTGGAAATCAGCATTCCCCCCTTTGGCAATTGTTTTTACATTCAACAATGTTGCACCTTGTAAATCATCGCAGGTGAATGTTTCTTCAATAATAACTTTGCCATGGTTCTGGATTGGTATATTAGTCAAACCTTCTGTTCCTTTCTTCAAAATCAGCCCTTTTTCATAATTCGGGAAAAAGATGTTTTGTAGGCTGCCTCTTTGGTTCGTAATAGTCGGATCAATATATATCGTATCTGAGCCTACAATAAGACAATTAACGCAATGGTTGAATGCTCCCAATGAAGCAGGTTGTTCATCTAATATATGACCTTGAAAAGTATTTACTAGGATAGGATAAGCTTCATAGCCTATATCTCTAAGTAAACATGCCAACAACCAACTTTTTTCTTTACAATCACCTGATTTTTTTTGCAAAATAACATTTGGATGCCTTGGCTTATAACTGTAAATCCCATTTTCATTCCCTAAATAATGGATGTTATTCTGAACATACTTAATGGCATCCCTTGCCTGTTCTTCCTTTGTTTCATGTTGAGTTGTTAGGGTATTTAATAGTGTCTGATATTCGTCACTAAAGTCATCACTAGATTTATATAATGTCAAAGCGTATCTTGCAATTTGTTCCCAATTAGTACTCGACGAAAACTGGATGGTCGGTATTGGATTGTACCATAATGGAATATCTCGTTCAAAATCTATAACATCTGGATTATTAATATTCCATATGTACCTAATGGAGTTATTACCTTTTTTACAAACTGGGTTTGGAGCACCGTTAATTAATTGATATTTAAAATTATTTTTAACATTGGTTACAAAACAGACATGAGCTTTCCCAACAGGAATAGTAAAATTTGTATTTTGATTAAAAAGGATGAAGTCTTTAATAATTGGGTTGAATCCTTTCACTACAAAACTATAATCTAAAACGTCACCAACTCGCAAGTCATTTACCTCTAAGTAAGAGGTTATTGCTCCATCAACTATACCATATTCGAGATTCCTTTCTCTTCTTATAATTTCAGGATTTTGCATTTTAAGAACATCAATCACATGTCCATCCCGAATAACTTCTACTGTTAAAAGTTTAGCTACCTGATAGGTGCTGTCGTAGTTAATTATAATTGAAGAAGCCTGGCGTAAACCATTTTCTTCAGTAATTTTTACTGATTGGCGCGTATAAACTTCCTTTGTAACAAGATTTACTTGAGTATCAAATAGAAGATATGAGAGTCCTTCGGTACGATAATTTTCATTTGCTATGTAATCCTTATCATATTCAACTTTTTCACACCAAGAAGGAAGTGTTTGAGAGATAGAAAATAGGGAATTTACTATGAAACTAATGGCTAGGAGTGAAAAACGTATTTTATGCATATTGTATGAGTGGTTGAAAAGTTGCTAAAATAATAAAAACTTATGGTTCGTTTTTTATAAGTCACAAGTCTATTTTTTTACACAACAACTGGATAAAAAAACCTCGAGAAACTCAAATT
>JAKSBD010000695.1 GCA_022361295.1 Bacteroidales bacterium | reverse complement strand
TATAATTTTAAATTGTGAGGGATTCAATTTGAATGCTACGATATAACTGTACATTGCAAAAAGTATCGCATAAAGTAAGGGGTGTTTGGTGCTGAAGCCCCGGACTTCACCTTTAATGTAAGGGCTTTTTTGCCATTGCTGCAAAATCGGCTTCGGTTTGTCTAACTTCATTAATGTATTCTGAGACCTGGTGTTTGTTTTCACAACACGAAATGGTCATTAGTCCTAAAATAACGTAAGTAAGAAGTCGCATTATTATCGTTTTAAACAGAAGAGCAACCTCTTTCGAAATTGCTCTTCATGATTATTCTGTTTCTTTTTTTGATTCTTTACTGTTCTGCTTTAATCGTTTTGCGTCCTTTAAGCATTTATGAATCATCCATTCAAGTTGACCATTGACACTTCGAAATTCGTCATCAGCCCACTTTTCGATCTGCTTAAATGTTTCAGGGTCAATTCTCAATACAAATGATTTTTTTTTGCTCATACCTTAGTTGTGTAATGTGCCGGTATTAATAATTGGTGTGGCTTCTTTATCACCGCACAAAACTACCATTAAATTACTAACCATTGAAGCTTTTTTGTCTTCATCAAAATCAATAATATTATCTTCAGTTAGTTGCGTTAATGCGTCTTCAACCATTCCCACGGCTCCTTCAACAATTTTCTTACGCGCAGCAACAATAGCAACTGCCTGCTGACGTTTTAACATAGAACTGGCGATTTCAGGGGCATAAGCCAAATATCCTATGCGAGCTTCCATCACTTCAATTCCCGCAATGGCCAGGCGTTCGGTTATCTCTGACTCTAAGGCCTCATTTACTTCGTGCATTCCCGATCGTAATGTTATTTCGGCCCGGGCATCATCAAAATTATCATACGGATAAGAACCGGCCAACTTACGAACGGCCGCATCCGTTTGTACTCTCACAAACTCTTCGTAATGATCCACTTCAAAAGCTGCTTTGTAAGTATTACTTACTTTCCATACTAAAATCACATTAATCATGATGGGGTTGCCAATGCGATCATTTACTTTAAGTCGTTCGCTGTCAAAATTACGTGCTCGCAACGAAATCCTTTGTTTAGAGAAAAAGGGATTTGCCCAGAAAAATCCATTCTCCTTGACTGTCCCTTTGTAGGCTCCGAATAGTACCAGCACTTTAGAGCCATTTGGATTTACAACAAAAAAGCCAGGTAGAATAGCTAAGATGAAAGGAATCGCAATTATCAAAAGATAAATGCCTTGGGTCGCTATTGTTACAACAGTTCCTGCTAACAATACAAAGAATACCAGTAGCATCAGGTATCCATTACTCGGTTTAGTTATTTGTTCTTTTTTCATAATGATATTAAAATAGTATCACAATGATAATGATTAATTAGATACAATTCAACCTTTCTAAAATTTTTTTTCCTTGGAAATAGTCTTGTTTATCGTATTTTTAAAATTCAAATGTGGATTATGAAATTATTATTGACTACTCTTTTCCTGGTGTTTGCGACTTTTTCTGGTTTTGCCAAATGGGTAGATGGATATATAACTCTGAATGACGGAGAAAAGATTATAGGTAAGATAAATGTGCCATATGTGAATATGGAGTCTCGGGCAATATTGATTCGCGGTATTGATTTATCTCACTTTTATTATTCCGTTAGGTTCGCAAACAGCAAGTTTGGAAAGAAGTTTTACTATCCGGAAGATATCAAAGAATTTGGGTTCACCAATAATGGATCATCATTCCATTTTGTTAGTGAAAACATGCATTATAAAAGTATTGTTAAGGCCGAACGAGAACGTTCGCAGTTTCTACAAGTGCTTTATAAAGGAGATGTAACGTTAATGAGCAGACTTGTTCCTTTTTACCATGAAATTCCTGGAATGGAGGGTTGGGGAGGTGTAAATCACATCAATAGTTATGACTACTATTTAAGTAATAGCGAAATAGGGTTAACCCGGCTTGAAGTTAGTAAGACTTATAAATCCATAAAGGATATTCTAACACTATATGGTGTTAATAAAACATTTTTAGAAAGGCAGCCTGATCATATCAATAGGTTCGATGTTTACGGACTTTTATTGGAGTATGATCATTGGAAAAGAAATAAGGAATATCTTCCTGTTCTGGAAATTTAAATCAGCTTCCTCAGCCGTAATATCACATAAATGAATGTTAGCGTAAATATGATTGTTGCACCTGATGGCAGATCGAAATAGTAAGCAATAAGCAATCCGCTAATACTTCCAATAAGGCTGATAATCACTGAGAAGTACATCATCTTCTTCAGGTCTTTTGCAAAAAGATTTGCTGCAGCAGCCGGAATAGTGAAAAGTGACAGTACCAGGATAATTCCCATTACTTTAATGGAGAGCACAATTGAGATTGCCACGATTATTGAACTGATATAACTGATTGTTTGAACAGGTATTTTAGAGACAGAGGCAAATTCACCATCGAAAGCAACAGCTAATATTACCTGGTAAAAAAGTTGAACCAGAACAATGCATATCAAAGCTATTGCGGTTAACCAGATTAGATCGGAGACCTGAACAGTGAGGATGTCTCCAAATAAAAAGCCCATTAGGTTTGGAGTATATCCAGGTGTGAGAAATACAAACAATATTCCAATGGCCATCCCAAGAGACCATAGTATTGCAATGGAACTGTCTTCACGCAATCCAGCTTTATTGCTGCTCCATTCGATGCCTATTGCTGATAGGATGGCAAATATTGCAGCTCCCAAAAACGGAGGAAAACCCAGGAAGTAGGCAATCCCCATTCCGCCAAACGATGCGTGAGTTATTCCACCACTAATAAATACCGTACGACGAGCCACAATATAACTGCCTACAATTCCGGCAAGTACTGATGTTAGAATAGATGCAATTAGTGCATTTCTGAAAAAACTAAAGCCCAGCAATTCAATTAACTCATTCATGATTGTGATGTTTTAGTACCCTGTGTGGTACATGGCCGTGACTAATTAGTTCAATTGGGCAGTTATAGGATTGTAATATCTCATTTGTAATTTTATTGGAAGGATGGTAGTGTAAACCTCCATTGACACAGGCAATTGTTTTAACCATCGATGATATTGTTCCTACATCGTGGGATACCAATAGTATCGCCATGTCTTTGTTAAGTTCGCCAAGCAAGTTATAAAGGCTGGCTTCAAAGGATTTATCAACGTAAGTATTGGGTTCATCCAGTATCAATAAATTAGGGTTGCTTATTAATGCCCGGCATAAAAATACCCGCTGCATTTGCCCACCTGATAATTCACCAATTGATTCATTGTGGCTATTTTCTAAACCAATAAATTCCAATAGTTCGCTTACTTTCTTACGTAACTCTTTATCAGGTTTTTTCCACCAACGACTTGTTGCGTAGTTACCCGAAAGGATAACATCTTTAATCGTAATAGGAAACTGCTTGTCAATAGTGTTTACCTGGGGTAAGTATCCCGTTTTAAGATGTTCGTGTTTTATTATTTTACCTGAAGCTGGTTTGAGCAGGTTAAGTATAACTTTTAGTAAAGTTGTCTTACCACCACCGTTAGGTCCAATCACACCAATAAAATCACTGTCAAATACTTCTAAATTGATATTGCTTAAAACAACATTATTGTCGTATGATGCGGTGATATTATTTAGTTGAATGAGTGGTTGCATTATTTATTGCTTTTCAAGGTAAGATATAAAACGCTCCATCTCGGTGTCCCACTTTGCTGAAAGTGGATTTACCTGAACTGTATTGGCTCCAACCTCATTGGCAATAACCTTTGCATTTGCCTGATCAAACTCTTGTTGAACATATATCGTTTTAATCTCTTTTTGTTTTGCCTTTTCTATGGTTGACTTCAATTTAGCGGGAGTTGGCGTTTTACCTTCATACTCAATGGTTATTTGTTCAAAGTTGTATGCCCTTGCCAAATAGGTATATGCAGGGTGGAAAATCATAAATGTTAAACCTGGATTATTTGATTGCAGTTTGGTGAGTCTTTCATCCATTTCATCCAGTTGACTGATAAACTGCTCATAATTTATAGCAATCATGTCTTTATATTGTGGAAATAGGTCCGTCAGGTATGACTTAAGGTTATGCATAATGAGTTTTACTTCCTTAGGTGAAGTCCAGGTGTGGGGATCAATGCCGCCCGTGCAAACATGATCATGGTCGTGGTGATGATGATGGTGATCACCTTGAATCATATCAATACCCTTTGATAAATCGAACCACTTCATTTCCTTGTTAGCCCCGTTGATTCTTTCACTCCACGTTGCTTCAAAACCAAGATGTCCCATTTTGATATAAGCCAGTGACTGTGATAGTTTTTTGATTTGCGCGGCCGTAGGTGCATAACTTGCATGATCTGAACCTTGGGGAATCATCACATTAACCTCAATGGAGTCACCAACTAACTGCTTGATAAAGTACTTTTGAGGTGCTATGCTGACGGATACAATTTGTTTTGATGAACTTGCTTTTTCTGAACTGCAAGATGAGATCAAAAGTGCTGAAATTAGTAATAGAAATATGTTTTTCATGTAATTTTATTAAATATAAAGATAGCTTATTTGCTATATTTTGAGATGCAAAAGTACATGTTCAACAAGTATAATGCAACATTGTTGCAATAAAAATAAGACTATATGGTCTTTAATTGATTTGGCCAAACAGTTGGAAGATTGTTTCGGTATAAGTTTTTGACACGGGTACTTCAATCGAAGGCTGAGAATTCAGTTTTATGCGCAATCCTTCCTTAGTCCTTTCAATAAGTTTTACTTTTTGAAAATTAACCATATAGGAACGGTGACATCGAACTACGTCCAATGGCTTCAGAGTTGATTCGAGCTGTTTTAGTGTATTACGTAATAGAAATTTTTCATGTTTCTGTTGGTCTGAATAATGAATAGTCACGTAATTATCAGCTCCCTGAAGGTACAGCAGGTCATCAAGCTTTAGAGATAGACGCATTGTACCTTTCTCATCTTTGAATAGCACCATGCCACTTGGTTCTTTTATCTCACCAGTTCCTTCCGATATGGCTTCCAGCTTTTCTTTATTGTCAATCCATGCAAAATATAACCAGGTAACTGTATACGGAATGAGAAGGACCAGCGCTGTATTTTGTATTGAAACTTTAAATGCTTCTTCAAAAGGTCGGGCATCATGCAAGATAAATATTTCGTATAGCGTGTAAAAGAGAGACATGCTAACAATCTCGACAGCAATCCAAACTAAATAATTGCCAATAGAGATATGCTTTCCTCTTTTAGCTGAGTGGTACATTATAACCCGACTGATTACTACTACAAGTACACCAGTCAGAATAACCAAACTTGAGTAAAAGAGTAGTTCTGTCTTGGAGATAGAAAACCAATTACTAACATTGAATGGATGGTATATATTAATAAATACCAAAGCAAAGGCAGCCGTAAAAAGAATAAGGCTGACAATGTTTTTCTTTTTTAACAGAAATGAAGGTAATGCTTTACTTAAATCCATAGCCGCATAAAGATGCACTAAAAACTTCAAATTTATAATAAAAATGAGATGGTTTTTGTGTTAAGAGGTAATTATGGCGCCCGAAATTTCACCCCTTAATGGTGAATTTCACCCCTCAATACAGGTTTTAAGCCCATGTGAGGCTTGCAAATCACATTAAATTGCACAATTCTCAATTCTTAGGTTTGTTTGCACCAGAGATGTAAAGGACAACAGATCATCGCTTATTTATGAAACTCCATGAATTATTTTTTTCTATATCAAACTCTGAAGGCACAGTTTTCATCGGGAGCTGCCACACACTCTCCCGATGGAAGTGCT
>JAKSBD010000691.1 GCA_022361295.1 Bacteroidales bacterium | reverse complement strand
TTTTCTTTTACAAAAACCTCTCAACATACCATAATACACAGTATATCAACCCATTTACATAAGCTATTTTTTTAATTTTTATTTCAAACAAGAAATAAGGATAAACGACGACCTTTTTCAAGTGCACGAATCCGTACATCAGATGTCACTTAACGGACAATTATTTTTAGTTAAAACGAATGGCTTTAACAGGAAGGATTCGAGACACGAGGTAGGTGGGCCCCAACATCATTGTCATGGTAACCACAAGCACTCCCAGGTTAAGAAGAATTAAATCGAAAGGATCTAAATGTACCGGAACTGTGGATAAGTAATAGTTGGAAGGGTCCAGCTTAATAAACTGTGTATATTTTTGCACAAGGCATAGTAGAATGCCAATTGCATTACCCCAAATCATACCACGACCAATGATAAATCCTGATAAATAAACAAACACTTTACGCAAACTCCAATCTTCAGAGCCTAGGGCTTTTAAGATGCCAATCATGTTTGTTCGTTCTAGAATAAGTATAAGCAAACCTGAAATCATATTAAAACTAGCTACCAAAATGATTAGCAGCAGTATAACATACACATTGGTATCCAGAATGTCGAGCCATCCGAATATTTGTGGCTGAAGTTGTTTTATTGTCCGATTTCGAAGCATCGTACCGTCGGCCTCCACTTTCGCACTTGTCAGGTAATAGATCTCTTCATTAACCTGCTCCATCAGTTTAAATTCTGAAACACCAATTTCGTAGCCTGTAATTTGTGTATTATTCCAACCATTAAGTTTCTGCACATGCTTTAAATCCACAAATGCGAACATCTTATCATATTCGGGAAAGTGCGAATTATAAATACCAACAATATCAAACCGACGAGCCAGTGCTTTATCCTGTATAAAGTACATTCGTATTTTATCACCGATCTTTAGCTCTAACAGGCGGGCAATCTCTTCTGAAACAAGAATCTCATCTGAACGAACTGAATCGTTATATGCAGGTAATCGTCCTTCAACTAATATAGACTGGATAAAATCCCAATTGTAGTCTTCATCTACCCCTTTAAGCACTACACCCTGAATGGCATCATTAGCTTTTATAATACCGGGCTTTGTTGCATAGCGCTGCATATAGGTAACTCCCTCAACCGCCTGCACCTCATCCTCCAGACTTTCATCTATTGTTATGGGGTTGGTTTCTGGTGAGTAGTTATAATCATAGCTCATGATTTGTATATGAGAGGCAAAGCCGCTTATTTTTTCACGAATCTCGCCTTTAAAACCAAAACCAACAGCAATAGATATAATCATTACAATAACACCTAATACAATGCCCAGTGTAGCCACCTTTATAACAGGCCCGGCCAGTTTTTTTCCTGCTAAGCCTCCCGAGGCTATTTTGCGTGCTATAAAAAGTTCAATATTCAATGTGTACGGTTTTGTACAAAGTTAGAAAAAGCGACGATAGTTCAGTATAGTCTGATGCAATTCTGTTGAAGATAACTCAATTGTAAAAAAAAGCCGGAGTAAAACTCCGGCTTTTAGAATTATTAAAGACGCATGACCTATTAAATCGTGCGTCCCGGATATGCTTTCAAGGCTGCTTCCAATGTTTCAAGAGCATTACCTAAATCTTCTTTATTAAGTACATATGCAATACGAACTTCGTTCTTACCTGCACCTGGGGTGCTGTAAAAACCTGAAGCCGGTGCCATCATTACAGTTTGACCTTTGTGTTCAAAATCACTTAAGATCCACTGACAGAATTTATCTGAATCATCAATTGGCAACTTAGCTACAGTATAGAAAGCTCCTTTGGGTGTTGGAGTATAAACACCTTCAATTTTATTTAAGCCTTCCACTAAGAAATCACGACGAGCAATATACTCAGCATATACTTCGTCAAAATATTCCTTTGGTGTATCTAACGATGCTTCAGCGGCAATTTGTCCAAATCCCGGAGGGCTTAAACGTGCCTGACCGAATTTAAGAGCTGTTTCTAAAATTGATTTATTCTTAGTTACAAGAGCACCAATACGCACGCCACATTCACTGTATCGTTTAGATACTGAGTCAAACATCACAACGTTGTTCTCAATTCCTTTAAGGTGCATTGCAGAAATGTGCTGCTCACCATCATAACAGAACTCACGGTATACCTCATCAGAGAAAAGGTACAAATCGTGCTTTAACACAATTTGCTTTAACTGATCCATTTCCTCCTGAGAGTATAGGTAACCTGTAGGGTTATTCGGGTTACAGATAACAATTGCCTTGGTGTTTGGCGTTATCATCTTTTCAAATTCTTCTATGGCCGGTAAAGCAAATCCATCTTCAATACTAGAACGAATAGGCTTAACTTCAACACCGGCTGATACTGCAAAACCATTATAGTTAGCGTAGAATGGCTCAGGAATGATAACCTCATCACCCGGATTCAGACATGTTAAAAAAGCAAAAGTAATAGCTTCCGAACCTCCGGCAGTAACTAAAATTTCATTTTCATCAACATTGATATCAATGCTTTGGTACATTTTTGCCAGCTTCTGACGATAGCTCACAATTCCCGCTGAGTGGCTATACTCTACCACTTTCAGGTCAATATTACGAATAGCATCAAGTGCCACCTCAGGCGTTTTAATATCAGGCTGTCCAATATTTAAATGAAATACTTTAGTTCCTTTTGATTTTGCCGCTTCGGCAAATGGCACCAACTTACGAATTGGTGATGCCGGCATCTGCTGTCCTCTATCAGAAATATTAGGCATTGTATTACTTTTTAATGCGTTTCAACATGTTTAAATCTCAAGGCAAATTTAGATTATATATTGATACAATTTTCATGCTTTTCAACAGTTTTTTTGCCTGATTTTTCTCATCTTTTCCGCTATTTTTTTACGTATCGCCAGAATGTTTATTTTTGTCACAAATCAATTTGACTATGCACAAGGGGATAATAACTTTAATATTACTGACCGCCATTAGCTTTTCTACTGTTTCGCAAATTGTTAGCATTGACAAACGTCGTACTAAAGACCCGAATAAGGGCTTTCAGGGCGATATTAACCTTGGGCTCAATTTTGTGCATACAACCACCGACATGACTCAAATAATGTCGAGACTTAAGTTACAGTACAACGATAACGACAATACTTACCTTTTTTCATCAGATATTGGATTTAGTAAGGTTGATGATGAACGAAACGTTAATAACGGTGGGCTGATGTTTAAGTACAATCACTGGGTACCTGATAAAATAATTATAGCCGAGGCATTCTATCAATACCAATATAACCGTGTTAAACAATTGAAGCACCGCCATGTTTTAGGTGGTGGTCCGCGTTTTAACATTGCCGACAGAGAGAAATTCTCCCTATTCCTGGTCGCTTATACAATTTACCTGAATGAGCTATTCGAAACAGATACCTATGAACGAAGAAAAAGCCTGGTTAAATTCAGTTCTATGCTTTCAACAGACTGGCAGATGACTGCAAACTCATCATTGTCGCACAGCACATACTACGAACCGGACTATTCTGATCCTGCCGATTTTCGTATTTGGAGTGAAACACGCTTTAATGTTAAAATAAGCAAGAAATTTGCCTTTGCACTTTATCTGCGTTTTGATTATGACAATCTGGTTCCGCCTGAAGTAGACAGACTATTTTATACAATCAACAATTCTTTTAGCCTGCAATTTTAGAAATATCACCACTTATTGTAACCTTTGTTGATATCAGTTCGCCTTATATTGAAAATATTATCAATTTGGTGATCTGCTGCTATTTTATTTAATATAAACATATAATTTAGCATAGTTTTTGATTGGACACCTGATGTTCAATCAAATAAGTCAAACCAAACAACTTAATTCTAAACCTATGCACAAAATCTATTTTGTTGTATTGTTATTCTTATTCCCGGCATTATCTATGGGCCAGGGAGTTAAAGGCACTGTTACCGATCAGGAAGGCAATACAATACCCTTTGCTACTATCTATCTGAAAGAAACAACTACCGGCACAACCACCAATGATTTGGGTGAATATGAAATTCTACTACCGGCCGGCAAATACACTATTGTTTTTCAAGGCCTTGGATTTCAAAAAACAGAGTTAACGGTTAATGTAAGCGATAGTTTTATTAACAATGATATTGTTCTGAAAAAGCAAGAATACCGAATAAAAGAAGTACGTGTTTATTCAGGCGGCGAAGATCCGGCCTATCCTATTATGCGAAAAGCCATAAGTCTGGCACCATATTACCAGCGTCAGACTGAACAATACAATGCCGAGGTATACCTGAAAGGCAGCTTGTTTATGAAGAAGATTCCAAAGCTTATTCAAAGGATGATGAAGGCTGAAGTAGACGACAATGAACTTGTTATTGAAGAAGGGAAAACCTACACAATGGAATCCATGAACGAAATTGAGTTTGCCGCCCCTGATAACTACGAACACACCGTTTTATCATCTCGGTCAACCTTCCCCGGTTCTGAAGAAGATAATGTGATGAGTTATATTACCTACAGCTTTTATGAGCCACACCAGGATATGGCTATTTCTCCCCTTGCTCCCAACGCCTTTTCACATTATAAATTTGTATACGAAGGCTTTTTTTATGAAGGCGATGTAGCGGTGAACAAAATCAAAATTGTACCAAAACGTAAGAGTCAGCAAACCTACACTGGTTACATTTACATTGTTGATAATTTATGGAATATACACTCAATAGATGTAACTAACAAGGCATTTTTTGGCACAATTAACGTTAAGCAGGTTTATGCTCCGGTTAAAGAACGATCATGGCTACCTATCAGTCACCGCTTTAATGTTGAAGCATCAATTATGGGTGTAAAAGCCGATTTTCGCTACGCCGGATCTGTTAAATACTCCGATATAAAACTCAATACCAATCTTCCTGTTCCTGCCACTTTAATGAAACAATATGCTGCAGAAGAAGCTGCTAAACAAGCCGCTGAAAAGCAAGCGAAGAAAGAGGAAGAAATGACCAGACAGCAGAAAAAGATGGAAGAACTGCTGGCTAAGGAAGAGTTATCAAATCGTGATATGATTAAATTATCACGACTCATTGAAAAAGAATCCAGAAAGGAAGAAGAGCTTAAGGAAGAATCACTGGAGATTAAAAACACATATCATTTTAAGCACAAAAAAGACAGTGTTAAACGAGACTCCACCTATTGGGAAAGCATGCGGCCTATCCCACTAACCAGCGATGAACTGCGTAGTTTTGAAATAAAAGACTCCATAAAGCTGGCTAAAATGGAAGCTGATACTGTTAAAACTGAGAAGAAAAAGAAATCGATGTTCAGCAAAATATCAGGCGGTTTTCTGGATGGTCATACTTTTTATGCCAACGACTCAGCTACAAGGATTACATACCATGGTCTTATCGGATTAAAACAGGTAGATTTTAATGCTGTTAATGGCTGGAGTTATGAACAACGCTTTACCATCAGGCACAAAGTTGATTCACTGCGCTCATTAGGACTTTCTCCTTCAATAGCATATGCTTTTGCACGGAAAAAAGTTTTGTGGCATGCCAATGCCTGGTATTCTTTTGGTACTAAAAGCCGCAGCAATATTAGTATTTCAGGAGGTCAGCAAAGCAAAGATTTTAACAGTAAGTATGGTATAGACCGAACACTGAATATGTTTTCATCTTTGTTTTTCAAAGACCATTATATGAAGCTATACCAAAAAGATTATGCAGCAATCAATGGCTCTTTTGAACCGATCCATGGGATGCGCGTTCGACTGGCGGCCTCTTACAGCTCTTACAAGCAACTTGAGAATAACACCAACTGGTCAATACTGGAGCAGGATAAAGATTATGAGCCAAACATTCCACCCAATGATCAAATAACACCTGAACATTTAATGGACCAATCGGACATGTTTACATCAATTGAAGTGAGCTATACGCCTCGTATGCGTTATCGCATGTACAAAGGGCGCAAATACAATGTCGGTTCCAGGTATCCTACATTAACGGTTAATTATCAGCGCGGTTTGAGCAATCTATTTGACTCTGATGCAGATTATGAATTATTCCGTGGTGAAATCTCTCAAAAGAAGGAATGGGGTATCTTTAACGCATTTAACTGGCAGGTAGGTGCTGGCTATTTCTCACGCAACGACCAAATGCACTTTTCACGTTTCCAGCACTTCAACACCTCTGAAATACCGGTTAATTTCAAATCGTGGGAAAATGCCTTTATGTTACTTGATGATTATCGTTACAGCACCAATGAATGGTATGCCAAAGCACATGTGTCATATACCACTCCGTACCTGTTACTTAAGTTCTTGCCCGGACTCAGTAATCGTCTCTGGACTGAAAACTTATACTCAAGCTACTTAACACAACCTAACTACAAAAATTATGTGGAAGTTGGCTATAGTATGAATCAAATATTCCTGATCGGAAGCGCAGGTGTTTTTGCAGGATTTGAAGATGGTAGTTATGCCAGATGGGGCTTTAGAGTCGGTATCAATATAAACTAAGAAATACAAAGTGCCGGTAACAGTATTAAAAGCACAATCTGAGGTCGAAATTTAATGTCGAAATCAGGTTATTAAATTTTATTGAAAGGATTGTACCAATGTTTTATCTAAAATTAATGGTACAATCCTTTTCATTTATTGCAAACAATAACAAGCCTGCACTTGTTAAATTCTATGCTGGTTCGCTATCTTGCGGGCTATTTGTATGATAATAATTTTGCATAATATGATTCAACCTAAAAACCATATACTTGTCATTTTTGGCGCCTCGGGCGATTTAACCTATCGTAAATTAGTCCCGGCTGTATTTGATTTATTTGAACAGAATTTACTCCCCGAAAAGTTTGCCATCCTAGGATTGGGAAGAACAGACTTAAGTAATGCCGATTTTCGCCAAAAAATGAAAGAAGGTATCCAACAGTTTTCTTTAAACAAACCTGATGATGAAGCGAAACTTAACAGCTACCTCGAAAAGCTTCATTACTTTTCGTTTGACACCAAAGAACCCGATGAATACTGCCTGCTAAAAGGAAAGCTACGTGAACTGGACGAAGAATGTGGTACTAACGGCAACTTTATTTATTACCTGGCAACACCGCCAAGTATGTACAAAATAATTCCTGAACAGCTTTCCCTGCAAGGTTTAAGCGATGAATCAACAGGATTTAAACGCCTTATTGTTGAAAAACCGTTTGGCTATGACCTTGCAACAGCCCAAAAGCTTAACAGTCAATTACTCAAGTATTTTAAAGAAGAACAGATATATCGCATCGATCATTACCTGGGTAAAGAAACTGTTCAAAACCTGTTGGTGACACGTTTCTCAAACGGTATATTCGAGCCACTATGGAACCGCAACTACATTCATCATGTGGAAATTACCGGAGCTGAAAACATTGGCGTAGGCAACCGAGGTGGTTACTACGAAGGATCAGGAGCAATGCGAGACATGATTCAAAACCATTTATTGCTGCTGGTTGGATTAGTAGCAATGGAGCCACCGGCTTTAATCGACTCAAACAATATTCGTAATGAAATAGCTAAGGTATTCCATTCATTGCGCCCCATTAATGAAAAAGATGTTGCTCAGTATGCCATTCGTGGCCAATATATAGCCTCTACAATTAAAGGTGAGAAGGTAAAAGGCTATCGTGACGAAGAAGGGGTTGCTCCCGACTCGCGCACAGAGACCTTTGCCGCCATTAAATTATTTATTGACAACTGGCGATGGGCCGATGTTCCCTTTTACATTCGCAGTGGCAAAATGATGCCAACACGCGTAACGGAAATCGTTATTCATTTCAAGGCGACACCTCACCACCTTTTTGCCGATGATGAATCGATTACTAAAAACCATAACCAGCTGGTGATACGTATTCAACCAGATGAGGGCGTATTGATGAAGTTTGGTATGAAGGTACCCGGTGCAGGCTTTAAGGTGCAGAATGTCAATATGGATTTTCATTACAGTGATTTATCAGACACTTATCTGCCAAGTGCTTATGAGCGCTTACTGCTCGACTGTATGTTAGGCGACAGCACACTCTATCACAGGGGTGATGCAGTAGAGGCAGCCTGGAAGTTTGTTGACCCTATACTCAATGCCTGGAAAAACGACAACAGTATTCCGGTTCATGGTTATCCTGCGGGAACATGGGGGCCTGACGTATCTGATGAACTAATTGAAGAAAAAGATATTACATGGCGTTACCCTTGTAAGAACCTGGCCAACGATGGCAACTACTGTGAATTGTAATTTGAGTTATTTTATAAGACTCAAGATTTAAGACATAAGATAAAAGACAATTTACATGATTTAGAAATAGAAAAATGAGCTATCAACATTTAAGTTTAGAATTCATCATCAGTTAGACAGTTCATCAATTCGACAGTTAGACAAAATAACAGTTCAACATTAATCAACCATAACATCTAACTAAAGGACCATGCAAAAGACATTTGACAATAAATATGAATTAGCCCGGTATTTCGGCGAGATATTACTAAAAGCCAGTCAGCAAAAGCCAGAACTATACATTGCTTTATCGGGCGGAAGTACACCTAAAGCAATTTTTGAAGTACTCGCAAAAGAGTATGCCAGGTCAATTGACTGGACTAAGATTCGCTTTTTTTGGGGAGATGAACGTTGTGTTGCACCCAATGACCCGGAGAGCAACTTTGGCATGACACGCGAATACTTATTTGACCATGTTAAAACTCGCGGAGTGAATATCTTCAGGGTTCAAGGCGAACTGGAACCCAACAATGCCTTAACGAATTACATTAGTCAAATAGATGAAAATGTGCCTAAATTAAATGGTTTACCCCACTTTGACATAATGCTTTTGGGTATGGGCGATGATGGCCATACGGCTTCCATCTTTCCGCACCAGATTGAACTATGGAACAGTGACGCTATTTGCGAATTGGCGCAGCATCCGGATAGCGGACAAAACAGGGTGACCCTTAGCGGAAATGTGATCAACAACAGTCAACAAATCTTCTTTCTGGTGACTGGCAGCAATAAAGCTGAAAAAGTGGATGAAATCATTAATCGTAAAGGCAATTACAAGCAATACCCGGCTGCATTGGTTGATGCGGGTAAAACAGTTTGGTTAATGGATAAAGATGCTGCTAACAGATTAACTCAACAATAAAATGATCCGCGAAACATTTACCATTCCATCTGTTTCAGGAAAAAAGTTGTTTGGACAAACCTGGAGAACCACGGCTCCCCCTAAAGCTGTAATCGTATTAGTGCATGGCTTTGGCGAGCACTGTTCTCGTTACACTACCTACATCAGGCTTTTTGCGAACCAAAACATTGCGTTTATCAGCATGGATCAAATTGGCCATGGCAAATCAGAAGGAAAACGTGGTGCTATTCAATCCTACCAGCAACTGCTTGATGATATTGACAAGTTAATTGACAAGGCTGAATCGTTGTATCAGGGCGTTCCAAAGTTTCTCTATGGTCACAGTATGGGTGGTAATATTGCATTAAATTACCTCTTGCAACGCCATTACCCGTTTAAAGGCGCCATCATCTCATCGCCATGGCTAAAGTTGAGCAATGATTTATCTGCTGTTTCAAAGTTATTTGTTCGTCTATTTAGCATTATCATTCCCAATGTAACAACTAAAAGCAGAATGGACACCAACCATATACGCAGCAACAAACAAGAGGTGCACGCTTATAACATTGATGAATTAAACCATGGACGCATTTCATTTCGACTCTTAAACAACATTATTAAGCAGGGTCTATGGGCCATGGATAACACCCGCCTGCTTAAGATACCAA
>JAKSBD010000665.1 GCA_022361295.1 Bacteroidales bacterium | reverse complement strand
CCTTTTGACGAAGACAATGGGCGGGCATATAATAGTCCTTCTGATTTCTTTTGGTACAATTCCACTGTCATCGACAGGTTTTTAAATACCGTAGCTTCCACACCAAAGTTACTGGCTGTCATTGATTCCCAGTGAATATTTGGATTTGGCGGCTGCGAAGCTCCTAAACCAGGGTAACCACCATAATTAGCACCACCACTATACAATCCTAATGAAGCATAGTTACCAATGTTGTTATTACCTGAAGTACCATAACTTCCTCTGAATTTCAGATCATTTAACCAAAGGATACTCTGCATAAATGCTTCCTGCTTAATACGCCAGCTACCACCTACCGAATAAAACACACCATATTTGTGTTCTTCTCCAAAACGGGAACTACCATCGGCACGCACACTGGCACTTACATAGTATTTATTGTCAAAATTGTATTTAGCCTGTCCCAAATATGAAATCAGGTTTGATTCTGAACTACCACTTCCTGCCGTTGTTGGCTGACTACCCCAAACGAGATCGTACTTACCTGGAATGGCAAAGTCTGTGACACCTGTACTCAGGCTTTCACTGTATGTACCTGATGCTTCCTGACCGGCAATAACTTCCAGACTTGAACGATCGGTGTATTTATTCCATGAGAAAATATTAGAAATACTCCACACATAACCTTCACCCGATGACATAGAGCTACGGCCGTTTACAGTGGCACCATTACCGTGCTCCGGATTGTAGTATGTCAATCCTTTTGAGTGACTGTAATCAACCGAACCCGTTGTTTTAAACGATAATGACGGTAATAATTGAGCATTGATGTAAGAGCTTAACATGCTGCGCATGCCTTTTGAACGGTAAATGTCCATTTCGGCCAAAGCCACCGGGTTAAAGTCAAAAGCGGCCTTGTTACCCCAGGCCCATGAACCGTCAGGCATCTTCACCGGTGAAGCGGCATTGATCATATCAGCCGAACGTGTTGGATTGGCACCACCTGAACCTGAAGGAGGTCCGTTGGTAATGCTGTACGACATCAAACTGTTTACACCAGCTGTAATGAAATCATTTACTTTATGTGAAACGTTAATTTTACTGCTGTACCGCTTATAATTAGAGCTTAATACTGTACCATTATCATCATAGTATCCCAATGAAAAATACACTTTGGTATCTTCTGTACCTCCGGATATATTTAAGTTGTAGTTCTGGATAATGCCTTGCTTATACACTTCATCACGCCAGTTAGTATTGGTACGTACTTCTGTACCTGGAATTAGTTTTCCATTATCATCTAATGGTTTGTCTAATCCAAATGGATTATATCCAACAATATCTTCAACATCTCGGTGTGCTATACGTACACCATATTTGTGAGGGTCACCACCATCAATAGTCTGGAAATCTTCCCAACCGGTATCACCTTCCTCAGGTGTATTTGCGATTCCAAAATTGTAAATACCCTGCCACGAGTGTTCGTAAAACTGGGTAGAATTCATTAAGGGGTAACCATCTGAAATACGATTGGCAATACCCGTTTGGGCACTAAAGGAAATACGTGTCTTACCGGCTTTTCCTTGCTTGGTGGTAATGATAATTACCCCGTTGGCTGCACGTGAACCGTACAATGACGCCGACACAGCATCTTTTAGAACGGTTGTACTTTCAATATCGTTTGGGTTGATGCTGCTTAATCCGCCTTCGATTGGTACTCCATCAACAATGTATAAAGGTGAGCTACCAGCTGATAAAGAGCCGATACCCCTGATGCGGACCTGAGCGGTTGCTCCCGGCTGACCTGAAGTACTGGTCACCTGAAGGCCTGCTGTTGTACCCTGAAGGGCTTTTTCAAAAGATGTTACCGGGCGGTTTTCAATGACCTCGGCTTCCACCACCTGTGCGGCTCCGGTATAGGCCTCTTTGGTTGTTGAACCATAAGCTACCACCATTACCTCGTCAACAATTTCACTGTCGGGGGCCATCAACACATTAATGTTTGTGCGCCCGTTCACTACCTCTTTTATGGTTTTCATCCCGATAAATGAATACACAATGGTAGCATCAGAAGGAACCTCCAGCATATACTGGCCATCGATATTGGTGATGGTACCCGTTGTTGTTCCTTCAATATAAACACTCACCCCCGGTAATGTTAACCCGGTGGCTTCTTCAGTCACTGTTCCTTGAACCTGAATCGTTTGCGCCACAGACGAAACTGTAAATACCAGGCTTAAAAGGAATCCCCACAGAAAACTTTTCATCAGTTTATTTTTAGTTTTTTGCAAATGCTATCACCATCGCTGGTGATACAAACACCTGCAACGTCATTCGCCTATTTATTATTAATAGTTGTTACAAAAATTTGATTGGGTTGGGAATAGAATACCGTCCAGATGATATTCGAGAGAAGGGAAAATTCCCTGACGTCGTATTTTTTGTTTCCGGCAAAAATTTTTGAGACGTCAGAGAATTAATTCCTTAAGGTTGCACCTGATTTAAACTTTTCAGTCTATCAGGGTAATATTTATTGACAATTAACAGTTGCTGCAGTTGCAAAAGCTACATTATCAGTTTCAGCTACACCGTCTACATAGAAAGTAGGGTTACAAGCAGCATTAGCTGCAGCCACTTCTGTTAACCAAGAAGACATTGAGCATAAATCCTGATCAGCTGATGTATAGAATTCTATTGCTGAAGATGCGTATTGACCACCAATGAATGCACCTAAAACATTAAGATTAGTTACACCTTCGAAATTGAATACAGAACCACTACCTACTTTTGTTAAAGCACTGAATGCATTTATAGCAGTACATGTTTTAGCATCAATCTTCACATTATAACAAGAAGTTACTGCATTTAATAATTCAACATCTGTCAAGCGCAATTCAACAATGTCGATCGTGTACATATTAGTATAGTCTGGAGTGTAGAAACCGTCAATAACCAGGTTATTAAGGTACTTATTGCTGGCCGCTGAATATTCCGTTTCAATTCTAACATTATGTCCGCCCATTGATGTAACCGACTTTAGAACATTAATATTTGCATCGTCAGGATATTTGTTACGCTTAATTAGTATGTTACCACCAATGTAGCTTACATCAGCTAAGATATCTCCTGTAAGTCCATGATTTGTTTGATTCCAGTTGGCATCAAATAATGACGCACCATTGCTGCTAATTTCAACGTTACCACCAATAGACTCAATAGTCCCGCTTAACATAGCTACTAAAGAATTCCTAAAGAATGTAAAGTCACCACCGATGTTTCCATTCAACTCAACAACACCACAATTTGAATCTGAAATACGCAGATTACCTCCTACTGCGCCTAATACTAAACTGCTGATATCTTCACGTAAGTTTCTTAAACGTGCATTACCAACAACACTTGTACCTCCAAGATCTAATGCTGCTAATGGACCATCCGTCTCACCTGGCTGAGGAGTTCCCATTCCGCCACCTGGCTTAAAATTATTTACTCTCAATTCGCTAACAAAAGATAAGCTTGGAGCAGTGAAGCCTACTAATCCTTTATTATCTTCAGCCGGATCAGCATAGATATTGTTAACATCCCAATCAGCACCAATTAATAATTGACCACCAATAGTTTTCAAAGCAGGAAGATTAACCTGACTATCGGCAGCATCTACTTCTGTTACGATAAGATCACCCCCTATATAGGTAACTTCTGCTAAAAATGCAGCCTGTTCAGCTGTTGAGATCTTTACAGAGCCTGTAATGATTGTTGCTCCTTCCTGAGCTACCAAATCGTCGAACTGTGAAGGCAACTTCACATCACCAAAGAAAATTCTATTTTCATTGCCTTCAATACCATCGGCATTTTGCTCAATTAACAATTCTAATGCAGCTAAGTCAGCTAACATAGCATCATAATCGGCATTTTGCCCTTCATTCTCAAGCTGAAGAGCCTCAATTTGTGCCATAAGAGTGGCAACCTGCGCTTCTAAAGCCGCTTGTTGAGCTGCTTGCAAGTCACTTACTTCCTGCTCTAGTTCATTGATCTGATCTTGCAAACTATCAATGTCGTCACCAACACAGCTTCCAAATGCAACCATTCCGGCTACTAACATCATTGAAAAAATTTTCCTTTTCATAATCATTTAAATTAAAATGTTTGAATAAATTATTGTCGAACTGAATTATTCGCGGCAATTTTAGAACAATCATTTCTGACCCTCGAACCAATTACCGGCAAGGTGTGCCAACTCTGTTTTTGGAACACCTTGCCAATTGGCACACTCAATTTATCACACTAATAATCAACCTATTTACACAACAATATTTCATTCTTAGATTCTTATTTTTTTTGATCTTTCTTTCATGATATGCATCCCTGCTTCTTTTTTTTATTTGGTCAGATGTGCTACTTGTCATCGTCAAAAAGCACAACCCGCATCAGGTTTTCAACTCGATCAGGCTTCTAAACTTTATCGTATAGTTGCTATTAATGGTAGACAGCTGATAACTACTGATGCATAATAGAAACCCTTCTTGTTACCAAAACGAGCTATGAGAGTGAATGTTAGGATGTTACCCACAGAAGCACTTGCGGTAATCCAGTGAATTTCAATGTGGTAAACCTCATGGATTTAAGTGGGGAAACCTCCCTCCCTGTTCTTAGTGATGAAGAGAAATAAACGGATATGTCTTTACGGACGCTGATTAGCAATAAATAGAGACCTCAATGCATAGCGTTGACGGCGTTATCTGGATAAGTTTGAATTGTCCTTAGACTGCGTTGATTTTGAATTTAGTAAGATTATAGTTCAGCCCTTTCAGGGCTGATAACGAATGGTTCAGGTTGCCACCGGTTTCACCGGTGGTTATTTAAATTTAGCCCCTTCGGGGCATCGGAATAATTATGATTTGAGTATTCTTTATTATTTCAGCTGTATGAAACGCACCACACAGGTAATTCATCTTACTTTCAATGATGATACAATAACGGCAAGGTATACTGCATAATACTCCCTTACGGAAAGCAAGATAAATTGTAAAAATTATGGTACTAACTATAGCTGATTGGATTGGATAAATTCACTTGGTGTACGGCCTGTGTGCTTTTTAAATATCCTGTTAAAGGTAGTTTTTGAATTAAAGCCGGCTTCCTCACCTAAATGGGGTAAGGTATGTTGCTTATGAAAACCTCCTTTTATCAGTCGAATGGCTTCTTCACTTCTGTATTCATTAACAAGGTCGAAAAAGCTTTTATTGAACTCCGTACTTAATACATCAGTAATCCTCTTATTTGAAAGTCCTGTTTCTTCGACCAGATCTTTCATTTTAAGGTCATTTCGCAAGTATGGTTTTTCCTCACTGAAATAGTCGAGCAATTGTTTATGATCAAGCTTTTTCTGTTCCCCGGGAGAAATGACCTGATTCTCTGCCTTTAAGGGATGTATATGCTTGATTATATCTTCTTCCATTGCAAAGAGTTGAGGCCTCACAATGGTAAACAAACTAAGAATAATAGTAAGAACTGTAAGCCCCATATAGAACAATTTGAATGGATCAAAAGGTAGATTTATACCAATAATCATGAGAAAGGTACCTGAAGCGCCAATGATCCACAGCAAAACATTAGTCATCACTAAAAAGTACAGCCACCTTACGGATGAATACTGAACTTTGGACAGTTTGCTTTTCCTGAAGTATTGAAAATGATGCAAAAGCCGAAGAGACAAAACAGAATAAAATACTCCTTGTAAAATTACTAAGATATTAAAGATGTTAAAGATGGTTTTGACCCACTGCGGAAAACCATTCACAATCATTTCTGATTTTTCGGCAGCACTTTTTGCAAAGAAAGGAGAAAGCACGATCAAATAAGCCAGCGCAGGTAAATAATGAACTAACCCTTTGCGTACATGCCTGGCATTTTTATACAAATAACTCCTGATATAAAGGTAGATTAGCGGAAAAAACAGGAATGTAAATATAGATGAAACGCCAAAGAAATGGGGGTATGTTATATAGAAATCATTGGATGCAACAGCATAGCTGACACAGGTAAAGGCCCATGTGAACACAAGGACACCTAATATTCTGTTGGCAAATAAATTATGCGGATAAAATATCAGGTACATCGACATTAGTAATGCAAATGCCGCTCCTCCAAGAAGAATCAGATTATAATAACTACCAATTTCCATTACACAAACAAACGTACTTTACCTGTACTTAGTTTGGAAGTATACCTCATTATTGAATGTGGGATTCCCTGTTATTTTGATGTGGTTTACCACATTGTTTATTGATTGGGAATGAAGGTGCACGCCGATCTATTTTGACATTACACATTATTATACTGACACTTACAACTCATGAAGCATTTCTTTTTATCTCTTATAATACTTTTAATTGAATAGATACCTTTTTCAGATGCAAGTTGGAAATAGGCCATACACCATTCCTTTGCGACCGTATTGCTTTTATACGGAATTTACTTTCTGAGGAACGTGCAATTCTATTTGCCTTACCAGGCGGGTTTTCATTTTATTCTTGATAATAAAACGAAACAAAACAATCAAGTCAGGCCACTTTCCTCCCGCTCTGCCTGATTTCTATACTTCTAATAAAAGTAAGGTCTTTTATTAAAGACAAACGCAAGCGCCTTTTAAGAAGTGTTAAGAAATCAGTCATTCACCCCACCACCGGCTCCACTGCCTGACCGGCCGACGCGCTGTCAAAACTAACGTTTTGAGTGGAGAATTTGCTATATATTTTTATTAAAAACCAGGTTGTCAATAGCAGACCTTCAGCCTGCTATCTACT
>JAKSBD010000684.1 GCA_022361295.1 Bacteroidales bacterium | reverse complement strand
TTTCGTAAAACACTGAACTACTTATACTTATACACATATTATTAGGCACTGATATTTTTCAATTTTTCCATTGCAATTCTTTCTTTTTTAGACAATATCAATAAGGCTTCAGATGCTTCATTGATATATTTTACATCACTTGTTTCTCCAACTTTGTAAAATAGTTCGGAAACGTTTTTCCATAGTTTTGCTATTTCTATGAAGTCTTTATGAGCTTCATTTATCCCGTCAATTTTCAGTAAATCATAACTTTCTTTCAAAAAGTCTCGGTACAGATTTCTAAAAATTGAACCACCAGTTCCTGCTCTTTGCATTAATATTGAAGTTGTCTGAAAATCTCCTTTAATGTCATTACTATTTTTAAACCATTTTTTTATCTCTGTTGCTGTTTTTTCAATTCCTTTGTAACTAATGTTTTTTATTGGTGGATTTAAGTATTCATTGGCGTTGTTGAAAATCGCTGTTTTAATTGCTTTTTTCAATTCTGTAACCTTTCCTTTTTTATCAATGGTAAAGCTTTTATTTCTTGATGACATTGGTCCTTTTTCATTCCTTGCTAATTCAAGATTCTTCAAAGTTGTTTTAACTTTTCCGCCTTGTTGGTCTGTGTCAACCAAATAAGCAAATTGTTCATCACAACCATACATAGCTACATAGTGTCCGGCAAAATGAATTTTACTTGTAAAGTACTCTAAATAATAACTATCCAACTTAATCCCAACGGCTTTTCCTACACTTAATGGTTTTTCAATATTTTCCCAAGCTTTTTTAATTGAGGATGTTTCCTTTACTTTTAATTCTAAGTTTAAATTCCTGCAAATATTCTCTGTCAGGACATCTGGTTTTACTCGACCGCCAATAAATGGGAAATCCATTATTTTCATATTCCAGAAAATGTAACTCAAACCTTCACCTACTCCAAAAAGCATCGGTTCAGAAAGTTCTAATCCGATTTGATTAAGCAAACTTCCTGTTGCGGTAGATTCACAATGTTGTCCAACAAATGGCTTAAAATCTGTAATTATCATATCGTTTTTTCTCAAATTTAACTCTCTGAAGTGACAACCTTAAGTCAGTAGTATTTTTATTTACACACATTCTTTCTGCCCACATTTAATATCTCTTCAATTTCATATTTATCGAAGCGTTCAAGCAAATCATATGCGCTATTTTGCTTCTTAAATTCAAGCTCTTCTTTATACAGAGGAATGAGAGTATATATGTCAATTAATTCACTATTTTCAAGTTCTATTTGAGTAAAATCAGCCGATAGTTCCATTGAATGTGCCAACATTACGGAATTAAATCCAACTCCCTCAGCAAATTCTTCATCATCTTCATGTCCAAAAGTATGTCCAAATCCTAACCAAGTTTTATTTTGATGTGGTAACATCATAAGCTCTTTCATTATTCTGATTGGCCAATAACTACGTTCATCACTGAAAGATTCATAGTCTAAATTCCATTCTTTTGGTAATAGTATCATAACTGCTGCTAATTCCGATGATTCAATGTCCTCAGGAATTTTCATAGGTATTGCACTCATACCACAACTCAATAAAATATGAAAAGGTCTGTCCTCAGTTGCTTTAATGAAATAAATGTCTCGATGAATTAATTCTGATTCTATTTCATGAAATACTACAATGTCTGCATTGTCATCAAAAAAATGATCCAAGTGGCTATCAATAATTTCAACACCATTGGGAATATCTTTACTCTTAGTTTCTCGTTCTTGCATATTTGTCTGAGCATATGATGACATAGAAATAAAAATTAAGTACAAAGGTTTGAGATAGAATATTTTCATTTACTTTGCGGGTTTTATATTAATGGCAAGGGTTTGTATAGGCTTGGCGGGTAATAGATGATCACACCTATTCAAAGCAGTGTCAGACCTCCCGATTAGCTTTATAATTTGTTACCCAACGTAGTTTTCAATTACCTCATATTTAGTTATTAATATCAATGTTTGTTATTTGTTAAGATTTATCAGAATGTCAAAAGTCATCCGATTAACTACTTCTAATCTCTAATACATCTGACAGAGTAACCATGGCTCTTGGTATAATTGTACCAGAACGCAGTGCCATAAGTGTAACTAACAGACAGAGCCGATGAATTAGTGGCATCAAATTGAGTTGAAGACCACCAGCGGGCTCCTTCTCCTAAACTATGAAACAAATCACTACGACTGCCACTTGGTAATCCAGTAAAACCACTGCTATTGTTTGCTCCTTCGTTCGGATAATTCCAATGAGATGTCCCACTTTCTTTTAGACTACCTCCTGCAACATCCTCTCCTCCAAGCAATTCAACAAGGGTAGTCCATTCTTCATCTGTTGGAACGTGCCAACCTATAGGGCATAATTTTTTTGTGTCAACTGTATACCAGTTATACAACGCTCCATATGTGTCACCATACATTGTCTTATTGTTATCATACCAGCAAAAGGCTGCAGTTGAGAGACTACTCCATGCAATATCATTTTCTTCTAATGCAATAGAAGTACCATTATTATATTTGGTAGTTTTTAAGTTTTCTCCCAGCCATAATTGATCACCTATTTTAACAATAGAATAAGTATTGCCTTCTATATCTATAACAACTGAGCTAACAGTAACAGTCAAACTGGTTTTCACTCCAGTTGGTGTGTGGGTGATTGTCACCTCTTTTGATTCATTTAAGGTGGTACCATTTTCTGGATTAGTAGCTATTTTTCTGCTTTCAAAATCAGAATAAACAAGGTCTTCTGTGTTTCCATTATCAAATGTTAGAGATATCTTAAGCCCTGTAAAATCCAATTTTTCAGATGTATAATACTGTACCCTTGATGGAGGTGTTTTTACTGAAATACTAATTAACTCAGTTTGTTTATGGGTATTTTCTTCACATGACAATAATATAAATAGAATCAGCATGGATAGTAAAATGGGTTTAAAATGATTTTTTCTCATATGATTGATGTTTAATTTGTAATCATCGGTTGTTCAATGTAGTTTTATGTAGGGTAACTTGTTTATATCGCCCATTATTTCTCTACCAACTGAAAAAGAGCGACATATTCATATATTAACCATTTATTAGCGTTTAAATTGTTAAACGTTTATAAACGACTGTACATACATATTCGCACTTACATGCGAACACCTAAAATTCCCTTTATGATTCCCCCACTAAATGATTATCCCCCTGGGGTGCCTATTCCGATCAGTAAATACTAAATTAAATATTTTGGTTAAATAACAAGTAACGTATTGACAAATTATAATAAGCTATTGATTAAAGGATAGAAGGTATTGATCTGGTAAGAATATGAGTTAGCCTGTCGATTCTCACATAACATCATACCGTGAAACCTTTTATTATAAGCAGTTTATAGACTATCAAAACCTGTGCATCATGCAGGAGAAAATATTGTCTCAACAGATAGCAAGCCAAGTGGTATAACTACCGAACAAAAGGTATAGAGGTATGTAATATACAATTGCCTCACATAATACCATTGCCCCATTCGATGATTTTTAGTCATCGATGGGTGGAGTTGGGAGAACCTGTTGCTTCCAATAAGCATACTTAGCTATTGAATAAAGAAGATCAATCATAAGGAATAGCGATTGACATTAGAACCAAATATTTAGCCGATGTACAATACCTATTCAAAACATACTAATGATTTGATAAGTCAATATCTGTCTGAGTAAACGATTTTGAAAACTCCAATAGTTCCTTTAATAAATCCTGACCTTTAAGAATCTTCGATTTCGTTTTTTGCAATTTACCTTTCGAATAAAATTTACTCGCCATTTCCTGCTGTGAAACTGAATCAATATGGCTGGCAAGCATTTGTCCTGCTTGCTCAGGTTCAATCATACCCATTAGTTTTGACAAATAGCGAACGATAGCTCCCTGTGATTTAACGGTTTGAGTATTAACAACACCTGGATTCCAATGCATATGTGAAACATTTGAATTAGAAATTTGATTCCAGTTATGGACCAATAAAGCACTTCCTACTGAATTTTGCCACACACTTGTCATTGTATTATACTTAGGAGCTTGTAATTGTGAATATTTGATTTCACCTATAACAGAACCGTTTATATGAACAACTTCACCTATTGGCGATTGTACTAAAAGCTTATTAAGCTTAATAGAAAATAAATACCTTGAAATATAACCTACAGAAAACGACATATCAATTCCATCATCAGACAGAGTTGTTTTCTTTGGAAATATGCCTGCATTAAGGATTAATACATCAAGTGATTTGAATCTTTGTATGTAAGCATCTAAGAATAAATTGACCTCTTTCATTTTTGACAAGTCAACACAAAATAATTCATGTTTCCTTTTGGGGTAGTGCTGCTTCAAAATCTTTAAAACATGCTCTCCCCGCTCCTTATTAAGTCCTAATACATGGATAGAATAGCCTTTCTTTGCTAGTTCTATTGCTGTTGCCTTTCCAATACCGTCGGTGGAACCTGTGATTAATACTGATTTACTCATTACTATTTTCAATTTTACAGGTGATATTTAATAGTACTTCGTTGCCGACCATGAATGTTCCATTTCCTCCGACACCAAAGTCCTTTCGATTGATTGTAAATGAACCATAAAACGTGTTATCTTGAAATGAAAACGGAATTTTCACAGACTTTGTCACCCCATGCATACTGAGCTCTCCAATGGCTATAAAGTTATTTTCTGATTGTTTAATACTGGTCGATTTAAAACAAATTTCAGGATACTTTTCAGAATCGAAAAAGTCTTCTGTTCTAAGATGTTGGTCACGCTTCTTATTATCGGTATCAACTGAGGAAGAAGAAATACAAACATCCATCGATGAAGATTCTAAATCTGCTACGTCAAAATTTATGACACCTTCCATTTCTTTGAAAGTACCATTAACAGTCTTGAACTTCATATTGCTTATGGAAAAATTGACAATAGATATTTCCCGATTGATACTTTGTGAGTAAGCAGAAGATAACCCGACACTTACAATAAGTGCAAAAAGAATTCTATTTTTCATTTAATTTCTGTTTTAAAATTATAATATTGCAAATATATACCGTGGACTATGGTCAACGGTCAAATAAAATGGCCACTTTTTTAAAACTTTTTGTATGAGAATTGGCATTATAGCCGAAAAGACAGGGGTTTCGAGAGATACAGTGAGACTTTATGAGAACATGGGGTTATTAACCGGAATAACTCAACCATATGAATACAATAATTACAAAGAGTATTCTGAAGAAAATATTGAACGCATTAAGATAATTCGTTCAATGAAAAATATGGGATTTTCATTAAAGGAGTGTAAAGAAGTATTTACTAATATTCAAGAAGATAACTTTGATAAGGAGTATCAAATGAAATTTCTGGATAGTAAAATTAATGAGGTAAATAAAAAAATTGAAGAGCTGGTAGCTCTGCGAGACAAACTAGAAGGTTTTAGAAATTATACTTGTGATAAAACTGAAGTTGTTGATAAGATAAAGACTAAGAAATAGTTAAACTCACCTTTTTACCAACAGCATACGATAAACATAAATTCAGAACAGAGCATAGCTTTTCATTTGAGAATCGAGCATCGACCAGTGTTGATAAAATACCCTTGCTCAAACTATTGGTTAACAGCTCAGAATAATAGCGTGCTGAATACACAACTCAATCCAACCCTTGCTCGGCAGCAGTAGGCTTATTCAATTGTCTTAGTTTTAATATATTTTAAAATATTATTCCAAGATTCAATCCTACTCCATAAAGTCTTGAGGTCCAAGCACTGCCCTTTTCATTGTCTAATAGCATTGAATTTATTTGTGGTTCAAATAGCAATCCTAATCTTTCATTTATTTTATATTCAATTGGAAAGCTCAATACTGCAGATAGGTTTAGATTTGGAGTTTTGCTATTCGAACCATAGTCAATACCATAAACGATTTCTTTTTCTTGTTTTAAAAACTTATCTAAGGACACTCCACCTCGAACTCCCAAGGTAATTCTATTCTTACTCATGAGTTTATATCTAATTGTTATTGGGACAGATAAATAATTGTAGGAATAAATATATTTCATTTTCCCATTCTTGGTAAAAATTGGGTCAATAAAGTCTGAAGGTGAAGTGCTCATTTCATAATTGACCTTGTATTTTTGAAAAAGCACTCTGCTATCAACATCTAGTTTTGGTGTTATTTGTTTTATA
>JAKSBD010000689.1 GCA_022361295.1 Bacteroidales bacterium | reverse complement strand
TACACCCCCTAAAAACGGACTCAAAATTTAGACATTTCGATTTTTTAACAAAAATACCCCTTATTTTTTACAATTGATTCAAAAAAACATTCTACTTTTGCATCGTACCCCATTACAAAAAGGGGGTTAAAACAAATTATTAACTATTTAAACGATTTTACTATGAAAAAAGTAAATGTATTTAGGAGGATGTTGCCAATCGCTTTATTGGCGTTATTGCCCGCAGGAGTTTTTGCAAAAGGAAAGATTTTTATCAACTCGTATTTAAAAACCGACTATGCGGTTATTACGGCTCGTTATGATGCAGCTGAAAACTATCGGGTAAGAATTTTTGATACAGACGGAGACGAGCTTTATACGAGTTCACGTATCAACGGAGCTTCTTCTTTTCAGAAATTGTTTGATCTTACTTCATTGGAAGATGGAGAGTATACTATTGAACTAACCAGTAAGAAAGAAACATCAAGTGAAAAGTTCACTATTAAGAATCACGAATTGGTTAAGATTGATAGTGCAGATGAAAAAAGCGAAATGTTAAGAGCATTTTTCAGAGTTGCTGAAGACAAGCTGTTTGTAAGTCACATGAACTTTAATAATGCAGCATTGAGCATTAGTATTGACGACAAGTTTGGAACTGAAATTTACAACTCAAACCTACCTTCAGAAAGTACTTATTCAGGTATGTTTGATTTAACTAACCTGCCATCAGGTGAGTACACGGTATCATTAGTTTCAGGCGGAAAAGAGTATAATTATGAATTTGACAAGTAATGATGAAAGTGACCAGGTAGACCAACAGAGGTTTACAGAACGAATAAACGGTGTATCAACTATTTTTTAGATACACCGTTTTTTTATGCATTAAAGTCTGTTTTGCCTATAAACTCCAGTATGTTAGGTCTTTGATTTTGTCTCTGAAGATACCTTTAACATCGACAAAAACGCCTTCATTAACCATTATTGATTTAAAGTAATCTTCTTCAAGCTTTGCGTATTCGTCATGGTTAACTGCCACAATAACTGCATTGTATTTGTCATTGATTTCTTCGATTAAACCATAGCCATACTCATGCAATAATTCGTCTGATGAGGCGTGCGGATCAACTACATCCACCTGGATGCTGAATGATTTAAGCTCATTAACAACGTCGGCCACCTTTGAATTACGAATATCACTCACATTTTCTTTAAAGGTAGCACCCATAATCAATACCTTGGCGCCGTTGATTTTATTACCATTTGAGATCATCTTCTTGACAACAGTCTTGGCCACATAGCCACCCATCGAGTCATTAATAAAACGACCTCCGGTTATTATTTTTGAATGATACCCCAGTTCATTAGCCTTATAAGTTAAGTAATACGGGTCAACACCAATGCAGTGACCTCCTACCAGGCCAGGGAAGAAACGAAGGAAGTTCCATTTTGTGCCGGCAGCTTCCAATACTTCAAAGGTATTGATGTCCATGCGATCAAATATTAATGACAGCTCATTCATCAGGGCGATATTGACATCCCTTTGAGTATTCTCAATAATTTTCGCAGCCTCGGCAACTTTAATTGAACTGGCTTTATGAATACCTGCAGTAATTATACTGGCATATACTTCTTCGATTATTGCGGCTGACTCATCATCACTACCGGATACAATCTTTAATATTTTAGTAAGTGTATGTTCTTTGTCCCCTGGGTTAATTCGCTCAGGACTAAAGCCAACTTTAAAATCTTTGTTTAGTTTTAATCCGGATTCCTGTTCAAGGATGGGTACACAATCGTCTTCAGTACAGCCAGGGTAAACGGTCGATTCAAAAACCACATAGTCACCTTTTTTCAATATTTTACCGACAGCACGTGTGGCACTTAGCAGAGGTGTTAAATCCGGCAGGTTGTGACTGTTAATTGGTGTTGGTACCGCTACCACATGAAAATTGGCTTCTTTTAAGTCCTCAGCATTGCTGGTGTATAAAATGTCGCAGCCTTCAAATGCTTCAGCTTCAAGTTCATTGCTAGGGTCAATGCCCTGACGCATCAACTCTACACGGTCTTCTTTTATGTCAAAGCCGATAACTGACATATTTCGGGCGAATTCTAAAGCAATTGGTAAACCAACGTATCCAAGCCCAATAACCGATAGTTTCTTTTCTTTAGCTAGTAATTCTTGTAACATAGTTGAGGTTTTATAATCCAGATGGTTTGTATTGTTTTTTAATCATTTATCTTTTCAACAGTATCATTTAATAATCTGTATGTTGCTTTGCTTTCGGGGCAAATGGCTAGTCCTTCTTTATTGAATTCCAGGCGATGCCCATACTCACTCATCCAACCAATTTGTTTTGATGGATTGCCAACAACTAAAGCATAGGGCGGAATTGTTTTTGTTACCACTGCGCCAGCGCCTATAAAAGCATATTCACCAATATCATGGCCACATACTATGGTTGCATTGGCACCAATGGTAGCTCCTTTTCTCACAACTGTTTTAAGGTATTGTCCTCTTCTGTTAATTGCGCTTCGTGGGTTAACAACATTGGTAAACACCATGGACGGGCCCAGGAATACATCATCCTCACAGATTACACCTGTATAAATGGATACGTTGTTCTGAACCTTGACGTTTTTTCCGAGTCTAACATCGGGAGAAACAACGACATTTTGTCCCAGGTTGCAGTTTTCTCCTATTTCACATCCCGACATGATGTGTGAGAAATGCCATATTTTCACACCATTGTGAATGGTACAGTTATCGTCAATGACGGCAGTTTCATGAACAAAATAATTTTGATCATCCATATTCTTTACTCAAAAAATGCCAGGATGGCGTCCGTAATATAATTTAATTGCTCATTGGTGAGCTCAGTGTGCATGGGCAAAGATAACACCTCTTTGCATAGTTGCTCGGCATTAGGCAAGTTAGGTGTTTTTTTTATAAAATGCTCAAAGGCCTCTTGCTGGTGCAGTGCCACGGGATAATAGACCATTGATGGTATACCTTTTTCTTTCAGATATGCCTGTAAATCATCGCGTCTCCCATCTTTAACACGAAGTGTGTATTGATGGAAAGTATGCAGGCACTCCTGTGTTCTGGCAGGTACCTGAATGTCATTATGGTCTTTAAAAGCACCATCGTAAAAATCAGCTGCCTTACGGCGACGATTATTAAAGTCGTCCAGCTCTTTTAGTTTTACATTTAGAATAGCAGCCTGCAATGTATCAAGGCGAGAGTTAATGCCAATAACCTTGTGATAGTATTTTTTTTGCGAGCCATGATTAACAATCATACGCATTTGAGCTGCCAGTTCATCATTATTTGTGAAACAGGCACCGCCATCGCCAAAACAACCCAGATTTTTGGATGGGAAGAAGGAAGTACAGCCAATGTCGCCAATAGTACCAAGCTTTTGAACCTGATTATTGTATTGGTAGTTGCTGCCAATAGCCTGGGCTGTGTCTTCAACAACTTTTAGCTGGTGTTTTTCTGCAATCTCCATCAGTCGATTCATATCGGCTCCCTGACCAAATAAGTGCACAGGGATGATGGCCCTGGTATTCTCTGATATAGCTGCTTCAACCTGCTCAGGAATAAGCATAAATGTATTTAAATCAACATCAACCAAAACTGGTTTTAGCTTTAACAGGGCAATGACTTCAACTGTGGCAATAAATGTAAATGTAGAGGTGATGACCTCGTCACCCTCTTTTAGTCCAAGGGCCATCAATGCCACCTGGAGAGCATCAGTACCATTGGCGCAGGGAATAACATGTTTTACTTTCAGGTAATCTTCCAGGTTGTTCTGAAAGGTTTTAACATCTGTTCCGTTTATAAAGGCCGTTTGATCAACTACATCGGCCATTGCCTTATCAACTTCAGGTTGCAGTCGCTTGTACTGAGCCTGAAGATCCACCATTCTTATTTGTTGCATATTCTCTGTTTCAAGCCCGTTAAATTATGAAAAATCTCAGAATCCAAAGTTCATACCGAAGGATAAGATGTTATCTCCTTCGAGGTAAAACGGATTTGTATATAGCTCCGTATCCGGCCCGTTAAAATCGTTCTTAGTAGCCTCAATAAAGATAAATCCGTCATTAATAATCTGATAAGATGCTTTTAGTGTGAAGCTTTGATTTTTATATCGCTCTTCATTAATGAAGGGTAATCCGCGTCGTTCATGTTCAGGATTAATCTCAGGATGCTCATCAATTTCTCCTTCATTTAATATCTTCATATAATCTTTTCCTCTACGGACCATTGTGTAACTGGCATGTATATCCAGCCCCCTGATAGGTTTGAAGCCAGCTGCCAGGTATAACTCCTCAGAATTATCACCCATATAGCTTCCCAGAAAAAAACTATTGCTTGTATAATTTACACTAGGCACAAAGTTTTGATAGGTCATTGGTCTAACACGGGTGTATTCAGCCGTTAGCGATGTGTTTGGAAGTAAATCATTGACTTTAGCTCCAAACTTTAAAGCCACATGGTTGGATTGCTCTTCTTTATCGAACATGCGTCCTAAGGCAATTTCGTCAATAAAGACAGAGGTGTATAAATGCAGGTTCTTAATTTGACGGCTGCTAATATCCAGATACATCTGGGCGTTTTGCCCAACCCAGTTGTCCCATGAATTATAGGTGTGATCGGCCGATTTATAGAATAAAAAAGGCACTGCAAAAGCAGCATTGAAATCTGTATCGGCATATATTATTGAGTTACCAAATGAAACGTATAATTTCTTCAATGGCTTAATGGTAAACATATTGGATGAAATATACTTGCTGACGTATATACGTCGGTCGTCACCATAAACAGGGTAGGAGCGAACCGAGTCTATCACTTCACTTACCAGCCAGCCATGCATGTAATTAAATTCCAGCCATTTTGTGGGTGTCATTTTAAAGGAGATATACCCGTATGAAGGTGCCCGCCCACTTTGGATAATCGCTTCGCTGTAGCCATTGCCCCAGGCCACATGGTCTTTATGCAGGCCGATACTTCCCCATTTCCATGAGTAGGTGATGCCACCTCTTGTTTCGGAGTAATCTTTGGCAGAACCATCGCCTTTATATACTGCTCCGGGGCGTTTGGTAATGTAATCGCTGCCCCCTAAAAAGTGTGACTCATGATTGTCTCTTAAGCTTCCGTAAACACCAACATGTTTTCCTATGCTGCCGTAAAACTCGGCACCTCCCCAGCGATGGTATTCGGTGGCATTACCATTGTTAAAAAACTGGCCCCCAAGAATCGGATTGACAGTAAGTTTCATCAGCGAGTCGGTGTAATACCATAGATCAAATCGCTTATCAAAGTCTTTACCCTGTAATAATTCCTTGTTGAAATCCTTAAGGTAAAACTCAACTTCCTGTTGCTGACGTTTGCTTAATGATGGGTGATAGTTAGCATCTTGCAGTGCTCTCGCGATGGTTAGTCGTGAGTAGGGTTTTATGGCTGAATTAATATCGATTATGCCCTTATTAGCCAACTCATCGATAAAATCATATATGGCCACATTGCTTATATGGTGAGGTACTTCCTGAGCTTGCATTGTAAACTGCGAAACAAGCAGTAAGGAAAGAAATAGACAGATTCGGTTCATGCTGTAAGGTTTGATATACCCGAATGTATATAAAACCCTGAATCAAATCAAATTGCGCAAGCTAGCTTCGTCTTGTAAAACGAAACGATTATCAGCATATTGGGCAGATTTAACTGGTACAAAAGGTTGTTTGCCAAAAAAGAGGGGTGAAGTACTTATGGAATACTTTTTATGAATTTTGATCGATAACAAGCCTGACACACCTGAGAAAAAACAAGCATGTTTTTTGATTGAGTGTTAAAGGTAAGAAAATGAGCATTATGTAGGCCTTCGACTAAACCTTCAAAAGCTACTTTGAGTAAAAGTAGCCT
>JAKSBD010000338.1 GCA_022361295.1 Bacteroidales bacterium | reverse complement strand
TGTGCATTACCCGTACCCCATGTTTGATTCGGATCAATGTCCTTCGCATCTTCATCGCGATAGATAAAGAATAAGTTATATGCATTGAAGTTGACGCTCAGGTTTTTGATAAAGAAATCTGGATCTAACTTAAAGTTATAACCTACGCTTAATTCGCGTAAACGTACATTGGTTGCATCAACTACCCAAGGTTCTCCATAGTTGGCTAAGCCACCCCAATAAGCTTGTGCATTCATCAGTACAGTTGTTGGGTTGCCGTCAGCATCAACACCTGACACTTCAATACCACCTTCGCGATAATCAAGTGTATTTTCGGTAATACCTTTAGCTGTCATGGCTCCTTTTGTAGCATTCATAACATCTCCTCCAATCTTACCATCGATCAACGCTCTGAAGTTTAAACGCTTGTATGAGAAAGTATTTAACCAGCCAAATGTCGCATCAGGTGTAAAATTACCAAGCTCTACACGTTCGGTACCAGGTAAGAAGCCATTGTTACTCAATCGATACTCACCATCTACTTTTGAAGGCATCCCCATTATTACACCATAGCCATCTTTTCCTTTATTGGCAACAATTTGCACACCACCAACAATATTTCCAAGGTCAGCTAATACCTGAGTATCCAACCCTTCAGCCAATTCTTTTACTTCTGTTGTATTCTTCGCTAAAGTCAGCGTAGTTTCCCACTCAAATGAACCGGTTTGAACAGGAATACCCCCTAATGACAATTCTAATCCACGGTTAACAACATTACCTCCATTAAGGTACTTATTAACGTAACCAGTTGCCGATGAAACCTTTGTTGTGAAAAGCTGATCTTTAGTCGACTGAGAATAAAAGTTAATATCAGCAAATAAACGACTGTTAAATGCTCTGAAATCAACACCAAACTCCATTGATCCTGTACGTTCAGGCTTCAAATCAGGTACACCTGGTGTTCCATCCACATCCATTAATGGTACTCCGTTATGATCTAATAAAGGATTGATACCAAAGGTGGTTGCTAGGCGATACGGATCAGAATCATTACCTACCTCAGCATAACCAACACGTACTTTTAACAAGTTTACATTATTAAGCTCAAATACCTCATTAAGCAAGATACTTGTAGAAACAGCCGGATAGAAATATGAACGATTTTCTTTCGGTAAGGTCGAACTCCAGTCATTACGGAAAGATGCATCTAGATAAAGGAAGTTCTTATAACCAAGGTTTAATGTTGCATATGCTGAATTAACCTGCTTTTCGTAAATATTATAGCTTGCATTTTTGTTTTTGTAGTTTTGAACATTCCAAAAGCCATTAGAAATAACATCATCACCTCGGTTATATGTAACCTGACTATTGTTTTTCATGATGTTACCTCCAAGATTTACACCAAAGTCCAGTTCACCAAAACGTTTGTTATAGCTTAAAAGTGCATCAAAGTTAGATTCACGACGCTTGTATTGGTTCATTATCCAGAGACCATTGCTGTTTTGCTTGTGTCCAAGATTATAACGCTCCTCAATTGAATTATCGGTATAATCAGTACCTGCTCTAACAAATCCTGAAAGGTTATCGGTAATATCGAAGTCTAACTTAACAAAACCAATTAAACGATCTTTCTTATTGATCATGTTATCGTGCAATGTGGTCCAGTATGGATTCATTTGCGTACCAATAAAAGGATCGTTTGGTGAGTTGTTATAATTATACTTTTTAAGTTCGTTTAATTGTGTGTTACGCGGCAAAGTAAATAAGCCATAAATAGCATTACTACTACCTTCACCTAACCATGTACCCCCTTCAATTTCCTGATTAATATAGTTGGCCTTAGCGTCAACTCGTAACCATTTTGCCAAATCATACTGCGTTCTGATATTGAAATTGTGACGTTTCTGCTCGTTTCCGGGAACAATACCATTGCCATATAAATTTGTGTAAGAGAAGCGCGAAGATCCACTCTCTCCTCCTTTAGTTAAGGCTATAGTGTTTGTCGTTTTAAAACCTGTTTCAAAGAAATCTTTGATATTATCAGGTTGCGGAGAATAGGTAAGGTTTTCCTGAAATCCACTCCATGAAGGTAAGCTTTGTCCTGTCATTGCAGGCCCCCAGCTATCGTCGGTTACTGTTGTTGAATAGGTTGGTACGTTGTCAATATAACTACCTTGTCCATATTTATTCTGAACCTTTGGCAGATATTGCTCTCCAACTACATCAAACATATTAGAACTTGACACTTCAACACCAAGCCCCTGTCCTTTAGTTCCTGATTTAGTAGTAATAATTATAGCACCATTTTGTGCTCGTGAACCATACAATGCGGCAGCATTTGGCCCCTTTAATACCGTTACACTTTCAATGTCATCAGGGTTAATGTCCATAGAACCTGAACCAAAGTCCTTTCTATCCCATACACCAGATGCCTCTTCAACTGTAGAGTTATTTACAGGTACACCATCTACGACATACAGAGGCTGGTTATTACCTGAAATAGAACTGTTACCACGTAGCACAACACGATTAGATGAACCTAATCCTCCTTGAGACGACCCAAGATCCAATCCTGCAACTTTACCCTGCATAGAATTTAATACATCACTACCGGCAGCTGCCTGAATCTCTTCACTATCTACCTTTGAGACTCCATAACCTAATGATTTTTCTTCACGCTTGATACCTAAGGCTGTAACAACAACACCTTCCATCTCAATTGATTCAGACTGAAGGGCAATGTTTATTGTTGTTTGACTGCCTACAGTTACTTCCTGGGCCTTCATACCAACAAATGAATAAGCAATAACGGCACCTGTAGGAGCGGTTATTGAGTAATTACCGTCTATATCGGTAATTGTACCATTAGTAGTTCCTTTTTGAACTACAGAAACACCCGGAATAGGCATTCCGTCTTCGGCACCTGTTACAGTACCGCTAATTGTAACATCCTGGGCAAATGCTATACCTACTGATAAAAGTAGCATAAGCGCTCCCATGAGTCCTCTCTGAAACCAGTTAAATCTTCTTTTCATAAAGAGTTTAATTTTGGAATTAGTTAACATGTTATTTTATATAAATGTGAGAAGTAGCAACAGGGTCAGCATAAGTATAAGAAGGACAATCAGCACGCTGCGTATTAAAAAATAGCGGCGTGCCTCATGCTTTATACTCGATGGTTTATCTCTATTGCTCATTGCCAATTTCATGTTCACAAATCTATTGGCCAGCAGAGATGACGAGTTTAACCTATGTTGAAAAGGATAGAACTTTTAACACTAGGATTGTACTGTTGTGTCAGTATTGTATTATTGTTGCATTTTAGTCACTAATAGGACTTAACAAGTGTTATTTTAATAGCTTGATTGTGAATTATAGAACCACAAATTTCACGAATTGACACGGATAGTGTCGCTGGGCGAAACGTAAAGTTGAGTCATTGGGGACAGCTTGTACATTACTATAATTAGGAAAACATTTATTAATTAGTTGTTTTTTTCAGAGGCTTCACCCATAAAATTAGAATAGCTTATACTGAAAGTTCAGAGGCTTCACTCGGAAAAAAGGAGGCTTTGTCAGTACTTACATGAGTTGTTTTATCGTCATTTCTGCCTTTGCAAGTACTTGCAAACCTTGCTTTATGGTTGTTTTACTGTTTGCAAAAACGTGCATCAGTTATTTCATCTGATAAACTTTATTTAGCAACCACTTCAGCAATCAAACAAGGATCTTCCCCATTCAATTCAATATCGACAATTTGCATGTTGTATAGTCTGTTTTTCGCAAGCTTCTCATTGACCTTAACAGGTATATAATATTCTCCGTAGCCTTTTGAGTAGTCATCCTTTATTGTATCAATTAAAACCTGTTGTTGTTTTCCTATAAACTGTTGGCGATAATTAAGTTTTGCCTGCCGGGCTTCTTGTCGTAACAATTCACTTCGGCGCGTTTTTTCCTTTTCGGACACTATATTCGTCATACGTGCCGCACGTGTATCTTCACGCTTTGAATACTTAAAGGTATGCACATGGCCAAAGCGTAAATCTTTGACTGCTTCAATTGACTGCTGAAAATCTGATTCAGATTCTTCGGGGAAACCAACAATAATATCGGTGGTAACATTAAACAAGGGATCAATTTCACGAAGACGATCAACCGTTCTCTTATAGAGCTTGTAGGTGTACATCCTTCTCATTTTGAGCAAAACAGACTCAGAGGCACTTTGCAGGCATAAATGTAAATGAGGCGTTATTTTAGGATGCTTTAGCAACTCAAAAAACTCATCGTCGAAACTATCCGGCTCAATGGATGAAATACGTAACCTGAAATCAAGATCCAAATCTACAATCTGTTTAATTAATCCTGAAAAATTAGTCTCTTCATGTTTATACCGGCTAATATTGACACCTGTAATCACCACTTCATTGTAGCCAAAACCAATAACCAGACGTATGTTCTTCAAAATTTCATTAACAGGACGGCTTACAGCTCTTCCTCTTACTTTGGGAATTATACAGAAGGTACAGTAATTATCACAGCCGTCTTGTATCTTAATCATACTACGTGTGTGGAAGGTATCGGCGGCAGGAGCATAACTAAATACACCTCCTTTGTTTTGATTGACCGGAACTATTTCCTTATGAAAGTGAGCTTCGACCAATTGCGGAATGGCACTCTTTTGCTCATTACCTACCACATAGGCATTTGGGTAGCGTTGCTCAAGCTTTTCTTTATGATGATTGGCCATGCAACCGGTAATTATTAACATACCCGAATGCCCGCTATTCAAAGCATTATTAACCACATAGCGCGATTTTTGATCACTCTGATTTGTTACGGTACATGTATTAACAACAAACACATCCGTATCCTTACTGTCTTCAACCACTTCATAGCCTAAGCCAACAAACCTGGAGGCTAAAGCATCTGTCTCAAACTGATTTAAACGACAGCCCAGTGTCTTAAATCCAACTTTCTTCTTCATCCTTAACTTATACCAATTCTGATACTTTAACCAACTCGCCTTCGACTGAGAAATTGCTGGCGCTGGTAATTTTAACGTTTACAATTTGCCCAATGAGTGATTGATCATCAGATGCAAAGCGAACGGTAATTTTCCCTTCGGTCTGACTGCTCAGGTAACCGCTTTTCCTGTCCGTATCCCTCACTAAAACGGGAAATACTTTATTAAGCATGCTGCTATTGTATGCACCAGACACTTGCGCAAGGTCATCTGATAATAAAGCTAAACGCTCCTTTTTAATTTTTAAATCAACATCGTCGGGCCAGCTATACGATGCAGCACCCGGACGTTTTGAATACATAGCAATATAAGCCATGTTGTATTCAAACTCTTTTAAGGCTTTACGCGTATTTTGGAACTGTTCTTCGGTTTCGCCTGAAAAGCCAACTATAATATCAGTAAACAAAGTTGCCTGTGGAATCAATTCCCGGATTGCAGTTACCGTTTCCCTGTATTTTTTAACCGAATGTTTCCGGTTCATTTTAATCAATACCTTGTCGTCACCCGATTGTATCGGCAAATGAATCTGTTTGGCCAGGCAATCGTATTGGGCGATTACCTCAATTACATCGCGCCCCATATCACGCGGATGAGGAGAAGTAAAGTAAACCCAGAATGTATGACTGGATGCCTCCCCTAACTTTCCTATTTCCTGCAGTAGTTCAGCAAAAGTTATCTCAGCTCCTTTTTTATCCAGTCCATATGAGTTCACATTCTGGCCAAGCAGAGTAATTGATTTATAGCCTTTATTAATAAGGTTTCTGACCTCATCTATTATTTCTTCAGATGGTCTGCTCACTTCACGTCCGCGGGTATACGGCACCGCACAAAACGAACAGAATTTATCACAACCGTTCTGAATTGGAATAAAAGCTTCAAACGAGCTGTTATACTTTGGCTTAACCTGCCAGAAGAAGCTTATTTCTTCCTTTGGATTCAGGTTGTCACGCTCTAATCCAGCCGGTGTTGTAATTCCATATTGTGATAACATTTGCGGTAGCTGGGGCAACTCGCGCATGGCAAAAACAATATCAAATAACTTTAAAAACTTTTCCTTATCAGAAGGCAGAACACAACCACTAATAAAAGTGATTAAGTTATGCGTGGATTTACGCTTATTCCACAAGGCTATCTTTGAATAAACTTTATCAATGGCCTTTTGACGCACAGAACACGCCAGTATACCTATAATATTGGCTTCATTTTCATTATCGGTCCACTGGGCCCCCATCCCATCCAATACTCTTTTCACACGTTCACTATCAGATTGATTCATCTGACACCCCAGGGTTACTAAATGATATTTCACTTTTTAATGATTAATTGTTTATACTTAGTGCGTAGTCATAGTGCAAAACACTTAAGATTGATGATTTTTTAAAAGTACACTTCTGCATGTATATTATCAGTACTTACCCCCTGATCTTCCAGTATGTCATACACATCATGAATCATATTACAGTTACCACACAAGTAATAGTGAACGTCCTTACCAAACGGATTCTTTTTCAGGTACTCTGTTACACGGCCATTATAGTCACCTTTATTCTCCTGCGAGGTACAAAGCACGTATTTACCGCTATCATAAGCATTCGCTTCATAGGCCTCTTCAGCATATTTCACACCATGCAGCAAGGTATAGTTTAGACCAGGCTTACTCAAAACAAAACTATGAAATGGTGAGATACCGGTACCACTTGCTATAAAAACATATTTTTGATCAGCAGGTAAGTTTTTGTTAATCGTAAAATAACCCACAGGCTCTTCAACTATAACAAATCCACCCTTTTGTAATTTTTTTAAGCTGGGTGAAACCAATCCGTTTTCCACTTCTTTCACCAATATTTCAATATAATCATCCTGCTCAGCACTATAAATAGAGTACTCCCTGGTATGAATACCATTAGGCGGGCCAACACACACATGTTGTCCGGCTTCAAATTCCATATCTTTTTTCTCTATTCTAATCACAAAGGTGCTATCTGTCAGGTGACGAATATCCAATATCTCGTGTAAGTCAGTTTTTATTTTATTTGCTACAGGCACTTCTTTTTCCATACTCTTTTAGTTGTTCAATTGTTTAACCAACACATCACCCCATGATGTATTGGCATTTTTTATTTAATGTTCTTATCTCAAAAAGGTTATTTTTCCTCAACAATAAACACACGGAAATCCATTTGGTTTAATAAAAAAGACATTTAAGTATTAATAATTGTTGATTTGTCGGTTACCAGACTGCAAATGATCTCACCTCTCTCTTCTCACCTCTCGCCTCTGCGGTTTAACCCCGAACATCGAAACAAACTGAAAGAATTTACAATTAAATCAAAACCATTTAACACAGCTTCGATCATGCATTAAAAGGAAAACAACGATTGTCATTTTTTTTCTATCTTCACAACACTTAAAACAACAGTTATGCATCGGTATGTATCGCTTCTATATATTCTCTTAATATTCTTTGTCTCTATAACTCAGGCCCAGAATTTGCAGTTTGACTTTAATGGTTTGGATACTGAAAATGGTTTGAGCAATAATTCCGTTAACTGCATTATTCAGGATAGCAGGGGTTATATGTGGTTTAGTACCTATTACGGTCTTAACCGTTATAATGGATATGATATTGAAACATTCTACAGCACCTCCGATAAGGAAGAAACGCTATCAAGTAATTTTATCACAAAATTAGTTGAAGACCATGATGGTAACATATGGGTGGGTACAAAATTTGGTCTTAATAAATTCGATAAAGACACTGAACAATTTAAACGCTATTGGGCCGATGAAAATACACCAGCTTCATTATCCAATAACCAGATAGGGGCATTAATGATGGATAGCAGAGGCAATATGTGGATTGGCACCATGGGTGGTGGATTGCACTATTATCATAAACAGATTGATGGCTTTTCCTGCTTTGCACAAAATAATTCCTTAGGCACTTTTACTAATACAATATCGGCCATTACTGAAGGTTATAACGGCGAATTATGGGTAGGTACATACGGCAATGGCCTTAGTATGTTTAATCCCAAAGAGCATTTCTTTATTAATTTCGACTTTCCTACGATGCAAATTAACGCCTTGCTTGATGATGGAAATGGCAGTATTTGGATTGCAACCGACAATATGGGATTATACCGCTTTGACAAGGAGATGAAGGTGTATGAACGATTTGATATGCAGGGAAGTAACATCAAAACCAACCTGAACATTATTTTATCATTAACGCTCAATAAAGATGGAAGTATACTGGCCGCTGTTGACGGCGGCGGCATTGTTAATATCGACCCCATCAAAAAATTGGTCATTAATAACAAAGAACAAAATCAGGCCTTTGCAAATCTGGATACCAAAGCCGTCTTTTCCATTTATATCGACAGTAACGGGCTGTACTGGATTGGAACCATTGGTAAAGGAGTAAGAATTATCAATACTGAACGAAACCGCTTTAGCCATTATACACACCAGTTACATAACCCCAATAGTTTAAGCGATAATTCTATTCTGTCTCTGCTCGAAGATTCCAAAAAGAGAATATGGGTTGGAACGGATGGTGGCGGACTGAATCTGTTTGATTACAAACGTGGTGTTTTCAAAAGCTATAACCACCTGTCATCCAATTTAAAAAGTAATGTTATCAAGCGAATTCTTGAAGATAACAACCATAATATCTGGTTAGGCACCTATGGTGGCGGTTTGGCCTGGCTTAATGAAAAAACGAATGAACTGCTTACCTATACGCCTGACAACTACCTGGAAACAAAAAACACCTCCATGTCGGTATGGTCATTATGCCAGCAAAAAGATAACCGGTTATGGGTAGGAACATTAGGCAATGGCTTATATGAGTTTGATACGCAAACCAAAGGATTTACCCATTTAAGTGAGATCTACCCTCAACTTAATGACGTAATGAACGATTACATTCTCAGCCTCTTTGTTGATTCGCAAAAGAACCTTTGGATTGGCACAAGCAATGGAATCTATGTTTGGCTCGACAATCAAAAGAAATACATTCGTTATTTATTCGATCACATCAATGATAGCGGAGTGGGTAAAAATGCCATCTTGTGCATTTATGAAACAAAAAATGGTAAAATATGGATTGGCTCTAACGGGGGAGGAATCTTCAGTTTAAATCCTGAGAATGGTGATATTATAAATCTGACAACCAGCGATGGATTAGTGCAGGAACAGGTATATGATATTGCAGAAGCTCAGGAAAACGTACTGTGGTTTGCTACTCACGGAGGTATCTCAAAATATGAAATTAATACCGGCCGTTTTCAAAATTATGATGGCAGAGACGGCCTGCTTGGAAGTACATTTAATGCACTGCTGTTCTCACAAACCAATAAACTAATTGTAGGTGGCGTTAAAGGTCTTAATTTGTTTGATCCCAATGTTATTAAAGTTAATGACAATGTTCCTAAAGTTTTATTATCTGAACTATACATTAACAATATGCCGGTAAAGGCAGGTGATAAAGACAGTCCTTTAAAAGAGAATATTGCAGATGCTAAAGAAATTGTCTTAAACCATAATCAGTCCAATATAGGCATTGAATTTGTGGCCATTAACTATTTTATTTCAGAAAAGAATTCATACAGTTATGTGCTCGAAAACTCATCAGAACAATGGAGTAAACCATCATCCAACCGTTTGGTCAAGTACAACAACCTAAAGCCCGGCGTTTACACGTTTAGGGTGAAAGCAGCCAACAATGATGGTGTTTGGAGCACCGCTGAAACCATATTAAACATCAAGGTATTAGCACCATGGTGGAAAAGGTGGTACGCCTACCTTGCCTATTTCCTTCTTATAGGTACAGCCATGTATGCCTACATCAGATATACTGTTCTTTGGATTGATCTGAGGCGTAAACTGGAGTTTGAAGTGATGGAGCGTGAAAAAATCAAGGAATTGAATCAGATGCGCTTACAGTTCTTTACCAATATTTCCCATGAGTTTAGAACGCCATTAACTTTAATTTCAGGACCATTGGAATCATTAAAGAAGCAATTACAATTAGACACTGAAAACCAGAAGCTTTTTGATATCGCCCATAAAAATACGAACCTGTTATTACGCCTCATAAACCAGGTAATGGACTTCAGAAAAGTTGAGACCGGTTCATTATCTCTTAATGCGTCTAATGCCGATATTGTTTCATACATTATAGAATGTGGTGAAGCCTTTAATCATATGGCTTCTGAGAGAAATATGGTTTTTAACATTGAAAGTAAAATAGACCATCTTAATATTCAGTTCGATAAGGATATTATTGAAAAAGTGATTTATAATCTCCTTTCCAACGCTTTTAAATATGGCAGGGAGAATGGTCAGGTCGTATTATCATTACACCTATCAGACGAACAGATTCTCGAAAGGCAAAAACTTATTATTCAGGTAACAGATGATGGCGATGGTATTGACAGTGAAAATCCCAATGATGTTTTTAAGCAATACAAACGCTTCAGGCAGAGCGAACAGCATATAGCAGGTACAGGAATAGGCCTGGCCTTGACTAAATCGTTGGTTGAACTTCACGGCGGTTCTGTTTCGGTTGAATCGACAAAGGGTGAAGGCTCTACTTTTACGGTTGCTATCCCAGTGATTAACAGCAGCTCTGAAAATGATGAACCGGAAATACAAGAACCATTTGTTGTAAAAGTAAACGCCGATAAAACAGCCAAAACAACCGAACTGCATGACGGAGCTAAGAAAAATTACGCATTAATGATTGTGGATGACAACCCGCAGGTAATTGAATATCTGAATTCCGTATTACAAGATCATTATCAGGTCACAAGCGCCCCCAATGGTCAGGAGGCATATGATGCCCTTTTGAAACGTTCGTTCGATTTGGTTATTACAGACGTTATGATGCCGATTATGAATGGTATTGAATTATGTGATAAATTAAAAAACAACATACACACCAGTCATATTCCGATAATAATGTTGACGGCAAAATCATCTGTTGAAAATAAAATTGAAGGCTTGAAAACTGGGGCTGATGCCTATGTACCAAAACCTTTTAATCCTGAGTTATTAACTGCCTACATTGAAAACCTTTTGAAAAGTCGCGAAAAACTGAAAGAGGTCTTTACCGGTAATGCATTAATTCAACCTTCAGAAGTGACCTCTACCTCGGTGGATGAACAATTTATTTCGAAGGCACTTGATGTTGTTCGCGCTAATATGGAAGATGAAGCATTTGGTGTTGAAGAATTAGGGCGTGAACTGGCTATGAGCCGTAGTAACCTGCACCGGAAAATAAAAGCACTTACCAATAAATCCACAACCGATTTTATACGAACAATCCGACTGAAAGAAGCTGCAGCTAAACTCATCAGCACTGATGATCAGATAAGCGAAATTGCTTACAAAGTGGGATTTAACAGCAGTTCATATTTCATTAAAAGCTTTAAAAAAGAGTTTAAAATGTCTCCCGGACAATATAAACAAGCACACAAACGTTGGAATTAACCTAAAAGTTATCGCCAAATAAGTTAATACTTATAGTTATTTAAATTAACAAAAATGTAACTTTCGGGTCTGTTGCCAAGTAATACCAATGGTATTTTAAAATGAGCCTAGGCAAATTTTAAAAACTAAAATGGTTAATGCTGATAATAAACGAAAAAGGGTTTGGGGTGTTGGCAAACCAAAGGCTCTCCCGATAGCTATCGGGATTGAATATTGAATCGGTATAAAGCAACTGGAATAAAAAAGGAAAGAACAACGTTTAATGAATTTATTGACAACCTGCATATTCTTATCATTCGTTGCATTGGTAAGTATAATGCCATTTAGAGTTTTGTATTGCTTCTCCGATTTTGCTGCTGTTATTATGCACAGAGTGGTTAAGTATCGGCGAAAAGTTATTTATGACAACCTTTATAGGTCTTTTCCGGATAAATCTTCAGATGAGATAGACACTATTGCTAAAGGATTTTATAGAAACCTGACAGATAATCTTCTTGAGAGCTTTAAGTCGTTTACTATGAAACATTCATCCATTATTAAGCGACACAAAATCATTAACCCGGAGCTGTTAGAATCATTACTAACACAGCACAAAGGCATCATTGGTGTCACTGCACATTATGCCAATTGGGAATGGGGAAGCCTGTCGGGTAGCCTGCAATGCAACAATCAGTTTGTAGCATTATATAAACCGCTGAGAAATAAATACATTAATAATATACTTTTAAGAAGCAGGGCCAAATGTAATACCGAACTGGTATCCATTAAAGAAACATCAGACATGTTTAAGAAATTCGAAAACAAGAACAGTGTGTTTCTAATGGCTGCCGATCAAAGTCCGGCGCGTGGTAAACAACTGGATAATGCCTATTGGTTTGACTTTTTCAATCGTCAAACAGCCTTTTTATACGGTCCTGAAAAATATGCCCGCCGCTATAACTACCCTATTGTATATATTGATATTCAACGGGTAAAAAGAGGTTTTTATGAAGTTGTATTATCAACTTTAACAGAAACACCTAACGATCTGCCTGAGGGAAAAATAACAGAACTATACAAAGATAAGTTGGTAGAGCTTATAAGTGCACGGCCTAACGATTGGCTTTGGTCACATAAGCGCTGGAAACATTCGCCAAAACAGAATTAACCATGAAAGAAAACCATATTGCACAAATGCTTCGCAACAGAGTTCAAAAGTATGGAGAACGCGAAGTATTCAGATATAAAAAAGACAACACGTTTAAGTCTGTCAGCTGGACATCTTTCCAGTTTCAATCCGAACAAATTGCCTGTTACTTGCTTAAAATGGGCATTGATACGGCAAGTAATGTCGGAATTTACAGTCAAAACCGGCCACAATGGACTATCTCCGACCTGGCTATTCTTTCATGCAGGGCTGTTGTAGTTCCAACCTACCCAACTGCAACCTTTGAGCAATTAAAATACATTATCGATGAAACCGCAATGCAGGTACTATTTGTTGGTGATGATGCTCAGTTGCCTAATGCCATTAGAGCACTTAATGAAACCGAGAGCCTGAAATGCCTTATCACCTTCGACTGCCCAAAACAAGATGATGAGCGCATTATAACGTTCTCAGAAATTATTAAGGGTGACTTTGCTGACTATAAAGAGCAATTAGAGCAGCAAATTGCAGGTGGCAAAGAAGACGATCTTGCAACAATAATATACACATCAGGAACCACCGGAGAGCCTAAGGGAGCCATGCTACAGCATAAACAGTTTATGCATGCTTTTGCTATGCATACTAAGCGTGTTTTCCTGACTGATAAAGATGTGTCGATGTGCTTTCTGCCATTGAGCCACGTATTTGAGCGCACCTGGACCTACTATCTGCTGTACTCAGGAGGCACGAATATATATAACCTCAATCCTAAGGCTATTATTGATGAGCTTCCAAAAGCTAAGCCAACAGTAATGTGTGTTGTACCGCGCTTTTTCGAAAAAACATACGACGCCATTCAGCAAACAGCTGAAAAGTGGCCTAAAGCTCAGAAAGCCATTTTTAATTGGGCCGTTAACACAGGTAAGCAATACATCGAATACGAAAAAGACAACAAAAAAGCACCCGCATTACTCAACCTTAAACGATCGATTGCAAACGCTCTTGTTTACAAAAAGATAAGACAAGTATTTGGTGGCAATATTCGTTTTATGCCTTGCGCAGGTTCAGCACTTAATAATTTTCTACTTCGCTTTTTTCACAGCATAGGTTTGCACATTTGCTATGGTTATGGTGCAACAGAAACAACGGCAACAGTGTCGTGTATGCCTCACAAACATTATGATTTTGACTTCACCGGAGACATTATGCCAGGTGTTGAAGTAAAAATAAACGAGGAAAACATGATTCTGATAAAAGGAGAATCAGTATTTAACGGCTATTACAAAAAGCCCGAACAAACTGCTGAGGTTTTGAAGGATGGATGGTATTACACCGGTGATCAGGGCTCAATCCCTGCTCCTGGTAAACTGCATATGACCGAACGTATCAAAGACATCATAAAAACTTCGACAGGTAAATACATATCACCTCAAAAGATTGAATTGGAGTTGTCAAAAAGTTCTTTAATTGAGCAAATATGCATCATAGGCGACAATCGTAAATACCTGACTGCATTGATTGTTCCCACATATCCTGTCATTAAAGAGATAGCCAACTCAGAAAATATTAAAGCTGAACAAATGGCTATTATATTAAAAGAGCCAATCATCAATAAAGTAATTGAAAAAGAGCTTCAAAAATACCAGGGTCATCTTCCAAAACATGAGCAGGTTATAAAATTCCAACTGCTCGATCAGGCTTTTAGCATTGATAATACAATGCTGACCAATTCATTAAAAGTGCGCCGTAAACAAGTTAACCAGATATACAAAGCTGAAATTGAGGCTATGTATTAAGGTATGTTTGAGGTAAATCTGAAATACTGAAGCATACTCAATGCTTCAGTATTCCGAGGTTCATCAATTCGACAGTTTGACGATTCTTTAACCGTTCAACTATCTAAACGCCAGCAGGTCTAACGACGCTGTCGGGTTCTGCACCCTGCATATATCAATCAATTCGACAGTTCGACCATTCATCAACTTTCCAAATTGTCTTGTCAATTCAATAGGCGCTTTTCCTGATACTTTTCTGTTGAAATTCATAATCGTTGTGTTTTCATGGTTGGCAATTAAACGTTTGACAAACATACAAACTCAGGAAGCCCAAATCGATGACAGTGCATGCATTGTAATTTTAAAAAATCATATATACCTCATAACGTGCCCCTTAAGTCATCAAAGGTGCTATTTATGTTAAAAACATAACTCAATACGCGTTAGAGAAATCGCTATTTTGCATGAAAAATGCTCAAAAAGGACACAAAAACCTTACTTTTCTGTGCATTTGACCCTTTTCTGAGTCAAAAAAGACCCCAATTATAGTCTTAATTGATATTTCTTCGGCTACGCGCGTAACCTAAGAATTGCCGAACAATTACCGAAGCGGGCTCGGTACCATCCCAAAGGTGACTCCATGATTAATCGAAGAAATCATGTTAAAATTTGATTATTCACCATTGCGTAACTCAGAATTATAAACTCAGCACTTCATTGCTAACCTAACAACCTGAGTTCGAAATTTAATATCGAACTCAGGTTAATAAATCCTTAATATCATCAATGGTTAAGTTCTTAATTATGCTTTCGTCAGTTTGAACAATGTCACCTGCTACTTTCTTCTTACGCTCCTGAAGTTTCAGAATTTTTTCCTCAACTGTGTCACGGCAAATCATACGATAGGCAAATACATTTTTATCCTGACCAATACGATAACAACGGTCAATAGCCTGGTTCTCAACTGCAGGGTTCCACCATGGATCAACAATATAAACATAATCGGCAGCCGTTAGGTTAAGTCCTGTTCCTCCGGCTTTTAAGCTGATTAAAAATACGCGCAGCTCATCATTCGTCTGGAAATTATTGACTGACTGTTCTCGCTGCTTAGTACTGCTCTTACCATCCAGATATTCGAACTCAATACTGCGACGAGTCAGTTCATCCTTAATTAATCCCAGCATTTTTACAAACTGTGAAAAAATCAGAATCTTATGGTTGGCCGTTTTGTCGGTAATGTGCTGAACAATTTCCTTAATCTTGACAGATTCTGTTTCATCAATACTACCGCCTATTAACTGTGGCGAATCACATATCTGTCGTAAACGGGTCAGGGCTTCAAGCACCATCATTTTTGATTTGCCCATTCCCTCCTCTTCTACTTTTCCAATCAACTGATCACGGAACTGGTTACGATACGCATCATACACTTTGCGCTGTGCCGTATCCATTTCGCAGAAAATAACATCCTCGGTCTTTGGCGGTAATTCAGAGGCCACTTTTTCTTTGGTACGTCTTAATACAAAAGGATTGATCAGGCGCTGTAACTCACCACCAATCAATTCATCACCTTCCTTATCTATAGCATTTGAGAAGTTGTCTTTAAAGGCAGAAACGCCCCCAAGGAACCCTCTGTTAACAAAGCTCATTTGAGCATATAAGTCAAAAGTACTGTTCTCAATTGGGGTACCCGACAATGCCAGTCGGCTATTAGCCTTTAACAAACTGGCGGCTTTATAACGTCGCGAAGCAGGGTTTTTGATGGCCTGCGATTCATCTAAAACAATATAGTTGAAATTATATTCCTTTAGCTTTTCTATATCGCGTAACAGTATTCCATAAGTTGTAAACACAATATCATAGTCGTCAAATGCTTTAACATCATCAACTCGCTGCACACCGTAGTGGTAATGAGCTTTTAATGAAGGCGCAAACTTTCGGATTTCATTCTCCCAGTTAAATAAAAGTGTTGTTGGCACAATAATCAGGTTGGTTTGTGAATTATTCTCCAACACATGCTGTAAAAATGTTAAAACCTGAAGTGTTTTACCCAAGCCCATATCATCGGCCAAAATACCACCCCACCCCATTTCATGCAGGAAGTTAAGCCAGTTAAGACCTTCTTTTTGATAATGACGCAGCTCTGCCGTAATTGAGGTTGGAACAGCTGTATCTTCAATACTTGTAAAGGCAGCCAGTTTACGTCGCTTTTCAGTTAATTCTTCCAGCACAGTGGCATCATCAATATTATCAAACAACTCATCAACGATGGAGAAGCGTAATTTAGAAACAGACAATGATTCACCATTCACCTCGCCATGGCGGAAGTACTTTTCGAATCGATGAAACCACTCGGCCGGCAACACACCAACCGATCCGTCAGACAACTGGATATAACGCTGCTTTTTCAATACAGCCTTTCTGATATCACTCAACTTCACCACGTTATCACCAAAGCTTACGTGAATCTTGATATCAAACCAATCCTGACCCGAGCTGATTGAAGTAGATATTTTTCCTTTATGTGGCGAGTATTTGAAGCTCTTTAAATCATTTAAGCCATATACTTCTACATTATTCATCTGAAGGGCATCAAAGAACTTATAAAACCACATATCGTGGTTAAACTCATTGTAGTGAAGATGAAATACTTTACTACTCTTTTGTGCTTCAAATTTGGGGTGCAGGGTTGATAACTGCTCTGTAAAATCATCTTCTAATTCAAAGTTGCGCTTATATTGAATGATCTTACCATCTTCCTCAATGATTACATTGCCATTGGTCGTTAGTTTCACCGAAACACCATGATGATATTCCACCTGTGGCGTTATCAGTAAATGTTGATCTCTTTCCGATAAAAAAACCTGTTTCTTTTTAAAGTCAAGCTCAGCTGTTTCCAAAGGATAGATACCTTTTTCAAACTCCATATCAAAGCTGTTGGCCAGTGGTTTTATCACATTGTCAAAGAACAATTGCTTGTGTGATTTTACCATTTTAATGGGCTCATCGTGTTCGACAATCAGCTTGGCCACACGATAATCTTTGGTGACATAGTAAACACCGTCTATCACATAAATAAACTGCCCCGACTGCTCAACATCAATATCATCGGCTGTACAAACTTTATCACCTATTTTAAGTTTCGGATTCAGATAAACAAAGGTGTCATCTTCTTTCACTTCAAAAAAGCCATCAATGGCCTCCGGCGCAATCACAATTGGCTCCAGATCGCCTTTACGCAACTTATAATTATTGGAGTTATTTACATATACATGCTTTTCCTGTGCCAGCAGTTCCATTATGCGCTTATGGGTTATAAACAGATCTGATGGTTTCACCTGGGCATTACACTCATCAATCAGTTCGAGCAGTTCTTTCTGGTGTTCACTAATATAAAGCAGGTAATCTTCGTGCATGCCATCATATTCGGTAATATGTGAACTTAAAGCCTCTCGTGTTTTATTGGGTTTACCAATGATAGGCATTAGCTCAATAACATAGTTATCGCTAAAATATGTTTTAGTGGTACTTAACTCCAAAACAAAGCCCATTTCCCTCTCCTGCTTTAACACTTCTTCCTGCGTATCAAGATGGAAGGTTTCCACATCAATCTCATGTAAAATCTGTTCAACAAGGTTATTCTCATTATCCTCTAACGGCATAAGGCCTTTGGCAAATTCAGTTTGCTTCGCCACTAAGCCGGCTTTTTCATCGAAACCAATGCTGAAGTATGTAGAAAAGTCACCCGATTCAATCCCATGTTTAGTCAGCGTATCAGCTTTTAAACCCTCCAGGCTGTATTTAAATACACGTTTTAATAAATCAGGACTTCCTGAACGAGCAATTTTCAAAAGACAGATCACCTCCGGCTCTGTCAGTGATTGCAGGTTGGTTTTCTCTTCCGGAGTGATGTAAACTTTATCATCTACATATTTAAAAATCAGTCGAAGGTGCTTTTTAAAGTTCTGGTCAAGCTGAACGATCAGACTGTTATCCTGAAGGATAAGCTCCGAAATATAACTAACCTGGTAACTATACGATACGGCACTCAATATTGAGTAGGTTGTATTTTCCTTGATAAATGATTCAGTAATATTTTCGAATGATGGTAATTCAAAGCCCAAAACCGAACGACCGGAAACAGCACGCTGGCTTGATTGCTCGTTTCTTTTATCAAAGCCCATTTGAATATTTCCATCAATATCTGCAATAAACAAAAGAGCTGCTACAGTATGTGTGCAAAATCGGCCGCCTATATACGAACAGTTACACATGGTTTCCATCTGTCGGTTGTTAAGGTTTCGAATCTGCACTTTATGCATTTTGTTATCCTTAACCGAAAATATCCAGTTATCCAATGCTTTCTGATATAACTGAAGCGAAACTTTACCTTCTTTATAAAGGTTTGTTCCTGCACTACTTACATCATTTGATGCATAAAAATCAATCTCACCGCTTATATAGTCTCTTACGCTTTCCGCCATAATCCAATCCAAAATTTGAAAAGTGCTAATCCGCAAAAATACAAACAGAATGGCAAATACGGGCAATTTAAATTATGGTATTTTGCAGATAAATTTCATTTCTCTGGCTTTCAGACAGTAGGAAAGAGCAGCCAAAACAAGCATTTCACGGAACTTTGTCCCAATCCCTACTTCCTTTTTGACATTGTCACAAAAAGAATGGCATCGCGATAGCTTTCGCCGGGTCCAAAACAATAGCCCTCCCACATCGGTCTTCAATTCCCACTACCCAAAGCTACCTCAAGTGCACCCTTGAAAACCTCACCCCAACCACGTCACGAACGACTGCTCAGTCCATCGCACTTTCAAAACTATCGTGTTGAGTTGGAAGTTTACTGCTTATCAATGTTATCGTTAATACCAGCCGGCCAATCAAAGTCCGGAGGCCCGAGCCCAATAGCTATCCCTTAGAGTGACGAACGAGTACCCTTAGAGGTACAAATTCGCTAAATGTGGGGTTTGTTCAACAAACG
>JAKSBD010000682.1 GCA_022361295.1 Bacteroidales bacterium | reverse complement strand
CTTTCAAGTGCTGGTGCTGAAACCGAGGAGGATTTTAGTACTGACATGATCAAGGGTTGTAAAGTATCTTACAGGCCTGGTATTAAGGTTAAAAAGGTACTTAAAAATGTAGAGTACAAAAAAGGGTAGACAGCTTATGGCTGACTACTGAATATTGCGAAGAGTAACGCAGATGGTGAATACCGCAAGCCCGGCCCGGCACTTTTAAAGAGCAGGCGGGATTGCAAAAAAGGGGCTCCGGCCTGAGAAACCAATGGAGCCCCGAAAATCAATTACTTAATCTGGCCCGAGTGTTTGCAGCACTTGGGCCATAATACAAGAATACAATGAAAGAAATGAAAAGTTTCATTTTTGCCTTGTTATTTGGCGGAATGTTGTTTAGTGGGTGTAAAGACACCATTTCTGAAATTAAGGCAGATATTAAGGAGCCAGAGATCTTACCAACAGAACAACCATCTATGGGTATGACAACCTTAGGAAAAAAGTTGGAAAACCCATACTCCATTGAAAACATGCGCAAGGCTCTTGAGGAACTAAAGAAAGAACCTCAATTGAAGTCAGCTTCAGGAGAATTAGATAATATTGAAATTAAACCAACTCACTTATATGTAAGGTTTTTGCCTGAAGATGAAGATAAACTCAATGTATTAAAGCGAGACACTAGCCTAGTATTGTATGATTATCCTCTGGATTATGAAATAGAAAATTTAGGAGACTACTATCATGATACTTCACTACCAGATACTGCAATAACATGGCAATATGCAGCTGTTGAAATTAATTATCAATTTCCTGATGTGCACCATGAAATATTATCTGAACTATTCATATTGGAAGAAGAAGACAGTGATGAAGAAGAACCAACACTGAAAGGCTCTAACACTTCTTACAACCTTTGGATTGCCCTGGAGGATAAAGCCCTTGAAATAACAGATAACTTAAGTGAAGAAGAAGCTAATGAAGTGCAATTGAAAGGTTGGTTTAGCAGGCGTTCCAAATGGCGTCCGGCTGGCAATATAATGGTTTGGGATGATGATCTTAACAAGTACATTGGTATTAAAGGGTGTATTGTTCTGGCTCGTCGGTGGTTTACCACTCACCGGGGAACTGTGGATGAAAACGGCGACTATTCCTGTGACGGGCGCTTCAGGCGTGATGCCAACTATAGCATCAAATGGGAAAGACATCATTTCAGCATCCGAAAAGGAGCTTGGAGCCAAGCCTCATATAATGGTCCTAAGAAAAAAGGCAACTGGAATATAAAAATTAATAATACAACTCATTTTTGGGGTCGTGACTGGCCTTATTCTCAAAAATTTTATGCAACTATATTCAGGGCAGCTCATCACTACTATTACGAGGATATCAAAGATTTAAAACGCCCTCCTCTTAACAGCTTCTGGAAACCACAAGTGAAAATATCGGCTAAAGCAGAGAAAAACCCTGACGCCAATGGTTATCACTCTAAAGACAGTCGTTTCTTAGGCATACGTAGCCGAATTTACATCTTTAGAAATGATTATAATTATACTGACATATACTCAACTGTTATTCATGAACTTGCCCATGCCAGCCACTGGGAATTAAGGAAAAATAACTGGAGATCCACATCTGACAAAGTAAAAGAGTCTTGGGCAAGAGGGGTTCAGTGGGAATTAACCAGAATGGTGTATCCTAACTATAGAGGTGGAGTTACAATCCTGCCAAACTACACTCAAGTTGTTGTTGATATGATAGATGCCAATAGTAGAAGTTCATATTTTAACACGAATTGGGGTATATGGAATGACAATGTTACAGGTTATACAATAGCAGAGATTGAAGATGTTTTATCTTATACTTCATCTTGGGATGGCTGGAAAAACAATATAAAAAATAAATATGATAATGATACAGAAAATGAACTCGATACGCTTTTTGACAATTGGAATTAGTCTATTCTTTTTAAAAAGTCTTACATCCTGTGCTGATGTAGATTATCTAGTAAAATCAGATTGGATATATGTAAATCAAACAAAGCATACCATAAAGGTCACGTGTGGCAACTTTACACTCTCGCCGGGAGAAAAGTATACAATTCAAATACAAGGGGAAGGTCCTAAAGACGTCTCAGAAGAATCTTATGTACCTCCTTTCACCGGATGTCAAATATTTTTTGACCAAACACATGTATACACTCCTATCCCGTATAATAAACCAGGTACAGGAGAAAGTATTTTAGGAACTAAAAATTATAACAGTAAAAAGCTTAAAGAACGCTATTATGAATTCATTTACACCTTCACGGAAGAAGACTTTGAAAACACCACTCCAATAGAGAATAATTGATTTAAATTTTCATGGTAAAATTTGTCTTAAGCCCTGATTCACCGTCAATTTTCAAACTGGCGCAGGGCTTTTTAACAATAACCTAAAGTGATTTCAACAAATGAGTACAGTAACACAGTGTAATACTGATGAACTTTTTCAACGATATGAGGAGGAATGGTAATGAAAAGATGGTATATACCTATTATAATGTTTCTTTCTATTGGATGTATAAGAGAAACAGGGGTTATTAAGGAAACAATAATAGTAAATGATAGCGGTCATGACATTTCATATACTGTTTACCAGTACAACCGTCAGGATATTATTATAAATCTTAAGAATGGAGAAACTGCCAGTGAAATACGAGAAGGTTATACCGGTGGAGCAGAAAGATTTCCATTGGAGTCTGACTCAATAATTATATTATTTGATGATGCTCGGTTTGATAAGTATTACAATGAGGTAATACAAAATACAAATAAAAACCACCCATTCAACATGGATGCTTATGAGGAAAAGGAGTTAGGTGAACAAAATAATTTTATCAAGTTTATCTATACCTACTATATCACCGAAGAAGATTTTAAAAACGCAACTCCTTTCTGAGAAACCAATGGAGCCCCGAAAATCAATTATTTAATCTGGCCCGGGTGTTTGCAGCACTTGGGCCATAAAACAAAATTACAATGAACGCAAAAAACACGCTTTTGCTTATTAAAGCATTATTTGTTTCTAACATTGCGTTTGCTCAAATAAATGAGAATCATCATTCACCTCATAAGGCCTCATTCTACTCAGCTATTTTACCTGGTCTTGGGCAAACATACAATAAGAAATACTGGAAACTGCCTATTTTATATGCAGGTGTGGGTGCTTTAGGATATGCTATACACTTTAATACCAAATATTATAAAAAATACAAGTCAGCCTATCGCGATTGGATTATAAATGACCCCTACAGCAAGAGCTACTTAGAATTTATTCCTCCTAATTCAACAGAAGAACAGATTAGGAGAGAACATTCTACCTGGTTTACAAACAGCCTGGAAAGTAAAAAGCAATACTATAGACGTTACAGAGAACTGAGTTACATTGGTATGGGAGCTCTTTATGTACTTCAGATCGTAGATGCTGCTGTAGATGCACACTTTTATAATTTTAGTGTTTCTGATGACTTATCCCTGTCAATAGTTCCCGCAGTTTTGGAATATGACTCAAGTGCTATTGGTCTGCAGTTAACTTTTAATATTAAATAAAAACGACTACAGAAGACACTGAAAAGCACTGAAAAAGATTAATTACTTTCTGTGTAATTCTGTGTATTCAGTGGTTAAAAAATTAAACATCATTAAAACCACCACAGACAACACAGAAAGCGCAGAATATAACTTTCCTTTCAATGAAATTCTGTAGTTGAATCTTATTTACTTCATCAATAAACTTAACAAACACCACTTATGATTCTTAAAAAAACATTGATAATTATACTGCTAATCCTATTCTTAGTCAGCAGCATACTGGGGTTCTACGCCGTATTTGAAGAAAGATGGATCAGATCAAGCGTATTGTTTGGATACTCCATTGCCATACTGTTTTTCAATCTGAAACTTATTAAATCCATTGAAAAATGAAATACAGCCACTTTATAATTTGCTTCTTATTAATCCTATCAGCAGACATCAGCTCACAGGAATCCTCAAAGCTAAATTACCAGCTTAACGCAGGTACAAGCATATCAATACCCTATAAAAAAAGTATTTCCACCTTTACGCATATTGAAAATCATCCCCGGATGAATTATAGTTCAGCCTTTGGATACTTTATAGAAGCAATGGTATCATATGATTTAAATGAGACGTTTCTTGTCATGACCGGAATCAATTATAACCACAATACATTGGATTTTAAGGAGAAAGCCGGAGCGTTTGAAATCAATAGCAACATTTCCTCATCCTATATTGATATTCCAATTATGTTTGGGCTAAAATTGGGCGATATGTCACTTTCAGCAGGCCCCTACCTTGGTTTTGTAATAAGTGCGAAAGAAAAAGGAACTAGCTTTATTGACACTACTGGTTTAATTACTATGGATCCCGATGATTCTTCTTTTGATGAAATAGAAACCACCCAACACTATGACAGAGATAACAAAAGGCACTACAAACCAATTGTTTGGGGTCTGGCGGCACAGATTGATTATGAATTTAAACTGACTTATAAGCTCAAGGGAGTGCTACTTACCAGGCTTAATTATGAATTAACAAGTGTGATAAAGAAAGACCAGTCCATGAATTTACCCGATAACTGGAAGGATTCTAGTGTTATGGTTGGCTTTGGAGTAAAACTGTAGATGATGACCACAGAAGGCACTGAAAAGCACGGAAAACAGACTTATTTATTTCTGTGTAATTCTGCGTATTCAGTGGTTGAATATTAAACAATACCTTAAATTCTCCTATATGATAGATTTTAAAGCGTTTGATCGAATTAATAAGATCAATCAATTGATTAAAAACAAATCGACTGGAAATCCCAAGGAATTCGCGAATAAACTTAATATTTCTAAAAGCATACTATTCCTGATATTAAAGGATTTCAGAGCAATGGGCGCCCATATTAAATATTGCAATGAGCTCCGATCGTATTTCTATACAAAACCAGTTGAAATTAAAGCTAGTTACTCCATTAAAAAAAAAAAAAAAAAAGGGAATAAAACAGTAACAAAAACTGTATTACCTGCCCCTAAGATCAAAAAGATAACATGATATGTTGCATTGTTGATAACTGCTCCATAAATCAAAATCCCGAATTGTGCAGATCTAAGGGATTATAATGTTATGATTGGCTTTGGAGTAAAACTGTAGATGATGACCACAGAAGACACGGATAGCACGGAAAACAGAATTATTACTTTCTGTGTAAATCTGTGTAATCTGTGGTTAATATGAACCTTACCACATGTTAAATAAAACCACAGAAGACACGAATAGCACGGAAAACAGACTTATTACTTTCTGTGTAAATCTGTGGAATCTGTGGTTAATATGAACCTTACCACATGTTAAAAAACAACCACAGAAGGCGCGGAAAGCACGGAAAAAAGACTTATTAATTTCTGTGTAATTCAGTGTATTCATTGGT
>JAKSBD010000657.1 GCA_022361295.1 Bacteroidales bacterium | reverse complement strand
CGTAATTTGTTTATAGTACGGGTCATTTATATCTCAAAATAACCTTCTTTAATAGCAAAAACAACAAGTTCAGCCGTATTTTTAGAATTAGTTTTGAACAATATATTTTCTCGGTGTTTATCAACCGTTCGCTTGCTAATAATCAGACGTTCAGATATTTTCTGATTGGATAATCCTTGACAGATATTAAGCAGTACTTCTAGTTCACGTTTCGTCAGATCTCCATGACTAATTGGTTCTGGTTTTATGTTCAAGCCACCTATTATAGAACTAAGTATTTCAGGTGAAAAATAGTTTCTTCCATTATAAGCTTCAATTATTGCAGTTTTCACATCATCAAATTTTGAGCTTTTTAGCAAAAAACCGCGTGCACCAGCTTCGAGCATCTCTCTATAAAAAATTTCATCCGAATACATTGATAAGGCAATTACTTTAATATCTGGTAATTGTTTTAATACTTCTCTTGTTGCTTCAATTCCATTAATAATTGGCATTTCAATATCCATCAGAACCACATCAGGCTTACATTTTTGTACTTCTTCAAGAAATTGCTGACCATTATCCGATTCATTTATAACAGAAACAAATTCACAGTTTTTTAATAAAAAATGTAAACCTTGACGAAAAAGTAAGTGATCGTCTACAATATGTACTTTAAGTTTTTTCATTTGGGAAGCTTTATTAGGGCGTTAAAACCATCTGCAGATGAGCTCCTCATATTAACATATCCATTCAATGCTATAACTCTTGACTTAATATTAGTTAAACCCATACCTATATATTCTTCTGCTTCAAGATCAAAACCAATACCATTGTCTTCATATCGAAGTTCGATAATATCCTCATGTTCATTGAGAACTGTTTTTATCTCACTTGCATTGGCAAATTTTATTGTATTATTTAACAGTTCACAAAAAATCCGATAAAGGGTTACTTCAACATTATAATTAATACGTTCCTTATTTAAATTACCTGTAATTTTAAAGTTAAAGTTCCCTTTTATTAATGAATACCGGACGAATACTTCAATAGCCTTTTTTAAACCATAACGTTCTAACACATGAGGAGTTAGATGATTTGAAATCTCTCTGGTACATGCAATTGCATTATCTATAAGGTCCTCTATTTTTCCCAATAATTCAGCATTTTCATTATACATTTCGATTTTGTCGATCGCAGAAACTGACATCTTTACTGATGATAATACCGGACCTAAACCGTCATGTAATTCTTTTGCAAAAAATTTACGTTCTTTTTCTTCAGTTGATATTACAGCTGAAAGTAATTTAGCCTCGTTTTCTTTACGCAATTGATGAATTCTATTAAGCACATCAAATATTTTACGGATATATATTGATGAAACTAACATTGCAAGTGAAATAACTACAGCTAACCAACTATTACAAGTAAAAAGATGATCACTTATTCCAACTCTAAAGAAATAGATTGCTTCAAAAACTCTCCTTACGCCCATTAATAGAAAACCAATTGAAATACTAATCCATGCTATATTAAACCTTGTTTTGGGAATAAGGCTGAAAGTTATAATAAAAGCAATTATTTGAAATAATGCAGATCCAATTAAAGCTATTTGTAATTCCATAAAACAAAAATACAGGAATTAATATTTGAACAATAATGACATATAAGATTTTCATCTACGCTTTAAGACGTATTTTACTAGTATTTACTTTACAATAATACAATATGAATATAAACGTGCGTTTTGTGAGACAATTACAATCCTAGAAGTAGTCGCAGACTACTTTAATCGTTCAACTGCCTGTCTCGAAATATAGGGAAAGTTGCGTAACTGCATTAGACAGGGATGCTGAGCAGAGGCACCCATCGCTGATCGGCGTCAGTGGAGGGGAGTTTTTTTAGCGGGGGAATGGTATAAATTTTAGTGCATTGCGTAGATGTTTTTCAATTAATTTTCTTAGCCAAGATTTAAATCTTCCATCTGACGCTTGTGGTGTTATTGGCCACTCTGGATATTTACCTTCTTGCAAATATTTCAAGATCGTTATTTGAACCTGCTCTGTTATTTCTCTCTCTGTTATATTAGTATGTTTCGCAGGTTTTCCTGAATGAACAGCATTTGAAAGAAATCCATAAACTTTCCTTGCCCTTCTTTTTGAGAAGTTGGTATATAAAATTGCTCTTTCTGAAATTGTCCTAGCAATGCCATTTTCGCCTATGCAAAATAGGTTCTCGATACATATGCGTAGATTGATATTCTTATTTGCCCAATCTGAATCAATTTTTACATCATTTAGTCTTTTTAGGGCTATTCGGACCTTACCTTGATCAATCTCAGAAAGATTCATAAACTGATCAAGTAATTTTTGAGCTTTTCTGAATTCTATTTCAATAATAGACGGTCCGATACTAGTTCTTGGTTCGGGAAATGCACTATAGCTAACTCCTCGATTAAATAACTTGAGATTATCTGGAACCACTTCAAAACTTCCAACGACTGCAATTCCGTAATCAAAATGACGTGCCAATGATAAAATCAATCTAGTATCATTGAGAATTTGAATTAACCTTGTTTT
>JAKSBD010000465.1 GCA_022361295.1 Bacteroidales bacterium | reverse complement strand
CATTTTGGTGTAGTTATCATCAATTTTTTCGAGTACTGAGAACTCTCTTTCAATAGTCGACTCCTCTGCAAGTAAGTACGTTACCTGAATGTACAGACCAACGACTATTCTGACTTTACTTATAGTGGAAACCTTGAACCAACCACGCAAGCCGGTTGGTCAAACACCTTTAAATATAAAAATATTTCATTTTCGGCATTAATTAGCGGTCAGTTTGGTCATGTAAAACGTGTAATGCAAAACTTTAGCTATGCGTATTCTGATGCAGAAGCATTAACTGAGCACCTTAAAAACCGTTGGCGAGTTAAAGGCGATGAAGTTTTTACCGACATTCCCGCCATACTGGACAAAGACCGCTTAAACAAAGCAGATGGTTATGAGTTAGCAACAGCTTATGATTTGTATGGCATGTCTGACAAATGGTTGGCTGATGCATCGTTTATACGTTTAAAGAATGTATCGCTTAATTATCGTTTGCCAGAAACCTGGATGAAACATGTTGGCTTTAAGCATGCATCAGTTAGCGTGCAAGGAACCAATCTGGCAATTTTATGGTTAGCCGATGCTGACAAGCTTGGAGGCGAAGATCCTGAATTTGTTTGGTCAGGTGGTACTACAATGCCAATTACTAAGCAATATACATTTAGTCTTAAAGTTGGATTTTAATCAGATTGAATCATGCGAAATATAAAATATACATTATACATTGCCTTATTGGCCATTGGTTTAAGCTCTTGTAATGATTTTCTAGAACAGGCCCCAGACGAACGCCTGGAAATCAATACACTTGACAAGGCCGAGAAAACATTAATTGGTAGTTACCAAAATACACGTGGGATTCGCTTCACACACTTTAGCTCTGATGATGCTTCATTAGCAACTCAGGTATATTCAGAAGATGTTGCCATTGAAGATTTATACACATGGGGTAATCCGAATGGAGCAAATGAACAACGCGATTTTCGTAATCAAAAACATCAGGATTCACCTTCTGGCTTTTGGTTAGCAGCATATGGTGCCATATCGCAAGTAAACCATGCTTTAAGAGCGCTTGATCAAATTAAAATTCCAGAAGATGAAATGGCTAAAGCAGCTGTTGTAAGAGGTGAGGCTTTGGTAGTGCGTTCATACAACCATTTTATGCTGGTTAACTTATTTGCTAAGCATTACGACTACGCAACTGCATCAACAGATTTAGGAGTACCATATGTTGTTGAACCTGAAACAACGCTAGTAGTTAACTATAAGCGCGAGACAGTTGAGGAAGTATATAACAAGGCACAGAAAGACTTAGAAGAAGGAATTCAACTATTAGAGTCTAATTTCCAGTATGTAAATACCAATAAGTATCGTTTTACTTTGTCAACGGTTTATAACTATGCATCGCGTTTTTATACTTTCCGAAATAAAGATACTGAAGATATTTCTAAAGCAAAGATCTATGGTTTGAAAGCAATTAATGAGTATGGGGGTGCTGAGCAAATGATGGCATGGTCGACTTATCAGGGTAATGAGTTATTACCGGTAGATATCGATAATCAAGCTGTTGGAATGGTTCAGTTGTCCTATAGCTGGATACAATATGATAGGAACTATCATATGACACAGGGTATTAAAGCGCAGTATTATGATAGAAATCCATTTGCTTATACCGATGATAGAATGCGAATTTATTACGAAAAGCAAGGTACTGTTTTCACACCTGCTTATTACTATACATTAGATCGTCAAAGCAGTGGGGTGTCAGGTTATGATTTATTTCCAATTTACGAAGCTATTTTAAACACAGCTGAGGCGCATATTCGTTTAAATGAGTTAGACGAAGCCAAAGCGCTAATGGAGAAAATTGGAGAGAAGGTCTATCAAGAGTATAACGAAAGCGACTTGACAACCAATAAACTAAAACAGTTCTATGGCAAGAGTGATGCTCAGGAAGCATGGACTGATTACCTGTTGTACGAGCGTCGTATGATGTTTTTATTGCAAGGTTTAAGATGGTTTGATTTGAAACGTTACAATTTAGATGTTAACCATTTAACAAAGGATGGTACAATAATCAAACTGAATGATATAGCGCCTAACAGGGATTATCAAATTCCATTATTTGCAATAACTGAAGGTTTAACACCCAACCCATAAACAATTGTAGCATGAAAAAATTAGTATTTATATTTATTGCAGCTGCTTTAGTACTTGGTCTTAACAGTTGTGAAGAGGATGATAAAGTAACATCATCGGGCGAAGACCTTTTCGCACCAATGACTAATTCAGAAATTGACCAAAAGCATCGTGAGATGTTTGCGGATTATAATACACGAGTAGAGTATCGTTATATTAAAAACCTTATACCATCTGATTGGTTTTACATTACCCCAGCTAAAGAGGAGAAGGTGCTATCAATGAGCGAAATTGTGGTTGATATGTGGATTAACCCATTGGTTGAAGCATCGAGTAAAGAGTTTGTCGGCGTTACTTTTCCAAAATTATTGGTTTACATTGGTTCGCCAGCCTATCAGCAAGATGGTTCTCGCGTATTAGGCCAGGCCGAAGGGGGAACTGTTATTCGTTTTACAGAGGTTAATTACCTCGACCGCGAAAACACAACCTGGGTTAATACGCAAATGCATACGGCTTATCACGAATATTGCCATATTGTACATCAGCGATATGGTTTACCAAATGCATACCGCGAAGTAACACCTGATTCATATGTAAAAAGCGGATGGATGACAATTACTTCTATTGAGGAAGCCTTGCGCAAAGGAATGGTGACACCATATGCTTGTAGTAGTGTTCAGGAAGATTTTGTAGAGCTTTTTGCAACCTATATTATTGTGTCTGACGAAGAACTGGATTATTACTTTGTTGATGTTGAACCTAATGAAGGAGAGTCGTTAACGCCTGACCAGATTATGGATAATAACGGTAGAGCAATTCTCCGCGAAAAGTTAAGCATTCAGAAAAAGTACATGGATAATGTGGGTTTAGACATGGACATCATACGCGCCGCGTATCAGAAATTATTGCCTAACGAAGAATAAAGGTTTTAAATAGTTTGTTATGAAAAAACATATTATAAGATATTTCTTGCCAATGCTTCTGTTAATGGGGGCATGTCAAAATAACGAAGTAGATAAGGTATTCGTGGACTCGCCAGAAGAGCGAACGAATAAAAAAGTAGAGGAAATGAGTGCCAACTTGATTAACAGCGAGTACGGTTGGATTGCCGATTACTATTTTGGGGATAGTATTTTAAATACGCCTCTTAAATTACAATTTAAAGAGAATGAACGTGTTGTAATTGAATCGGTATTTGAAGGTTATGAAAAGAAAGAGAGTAATTATAAAATTAAGTATGCTCAGCAGCTTGATTTAACGTTTGATACCTATAGCGTGTTGGCTTATTTAGTGGAGGATACACGTGCCGCAGACTTCAGATGGGAATTAGAGAGTGAAACAGAAGATAGCTATAAGTTTATTAGCCGTGCCGATATTTACGAAGGTCAATCGTATTTTACCATCACAAAAGCTGGGGCCAATGCTAATGAGCTAATGGCAGAGCAACGTAAAATTCATGAGGTCCGCAAGAGATTAGAAAATGATCCAAAAAAATCATTCTTCCGCAACTTGCGTGTTGAAGGTTTCCGCTTTGGCTTTCGATTTGATTTCAATCGATACACCGATCAAATGCGTTTATTTGGTCCATTCAATGGAGGCGATAACTATAGTTATTTCGTTTCAAAAGTTGACATTAAGCCCGATGGTAAAATTCTTTTAGAAGAACCGCTAAAAATAGCTAATAAAACCATAACTGAATTTGCTTACAATGCAGATACAGATGCTTTTGAAATCACTAATAATGGCGTTACTGGTAAAATATTCTATGATACAGAGCCATACAGTACTCGTAGTGGATTAAGTGATTTCTTCTTAGGTTTTGGCTTTTCATATGCCGATGCCTATGGGCCAAAAGCTGGTAGTTTATCTGAGAAAATGATTGCGGAAGTTCCTGGCATTG
>JAKSBD010000197.1 GCA_022361295.1 Bacteroidales bacterium | reverse complement strand
CGTTGTTGGGTGAGGGCGAAAAAATTGTTGCTGTAGATGCCCGTATACGGATTGAGAAGTAACTGTTTGTGTATTGATAATGATGAAAAAGTCGGCGCTTCAAAGGAAGGCCGGCTTTTTTATTGGCTTTATCTTTAATAGAGATATATTTCTTTAAATGGTTTCCTGATTAAATATTTTTAAGCTCTAAGAGGTGCATCATGACTGTGTTTAAAGAAATTTAGCGTTAAACTTGATTTAAATCATCATTCCCAATCATGCAATAATCTAAAATCCTTTTATTTTTGTGCTGCCTTACAGATTGAAATGTTCTGAATGGGTTGTTAATTAAGTGTTAGTGGTGTATTGTTCACTTGGTTGATGCGTTATTTATGACAGATTTTAATTGGGGCTTGAAATAAAAAAGAAGATCAATGAATAAAGTTGTTAAAGATATACTGTTTGTACTGGCTGTTGTGGTGTTTTTTCTGCCGTTCTTTTTGTGTGATGCGGTGTTTGACTGGTACACAAATTTTAATCTGCAACATTCGATGGTCATGAGTTTCCTGAAGTTTGCTGTTTTGGCAACCTTAGGTGAAGTGATTGGTTTGCGCATTAAAACCGGACGATATAAGGCTGATGGATTTGGGGTACTGCCTCGCGCGGTTATTTGGGGATTGTTAGGCTTAACTATTAAAATGGCATTTGTTATTTTTGCCTCCGGAATTCCTGTATTTCTTGAACAAATGGGAATGGCAAATGCACTGGAAGTGATGAAACAACCATTCTCTTCTTCTAAATTGTTAGTGGCCTTCAGTATCAGTGCGGCAATGAATCTTATTTATGCACCGGTAATGATGACCTTGCATCGTATAACAGATACGCATATTGTCACTAACGGAGGAAAGCTGAGTTGTTTGTTAAAGCCTGTTGCTTTCGGTAAAATAATGAAAGAACTGGATTGGGGTATGCAGTGGAATTTTGTATTTAAAAAGACCATTCCATTCTTTTGGATTCCTGCACATACTATCACATTTTTAATGCCTGCTGAATACAGAGTGTTATTCGCTGCGTTGTTGGGAATTGTGTTGGGTGTATTGCTTGCTATAGCTGCAAATAAGAAAGCTTAGTAAGTTGGAGCGGTTGCATATCTCGGTTAAAAAAAGCATATTTGAATAAATATAAACACTTCTGTAAAAATCAATAACTATGTCTAAGATTGGTATTTTTTATGGTCCTGAATTAGGTAGCGTTGAGAAAGTTGCTCGCGTTATTGAAAGTAAATTCGGTGCCGGTAAAGTTGAATTAGTTGCGGTTAAAAATGCTAACGAAGCGGCTCTTCAGCAATTTGATAAGTTAATCTTTGGTATGTCTACCATTGGTAAGACCAACTGGGATTCTGAACATAAAGATACTGACTGGGATGTATTTGTTACACATTTTGATAAGATTAACTGGGGTGGTAAAAAAGTGGCCATGTATGGTTTAGGTGATCATGTTCAATATCCACAGCATTTTGTTGATGCTTTGGGTTGGATGTATGAGCGCCTTGAGAAAACAGAAGCTGAAGTAGTAGGTTTCTGCTCAACTGAAGGCTATACTTACGAAGAGTCAGAAGGACTTAAAGATGGTCAGTTTCTTGGCTTGCCGGTTGATGAAGATAACGAGTCTGATAAAACAGATGTCCGCGTAGAAAATTGGATTAACCGACTCATTAACGAGTTTGGCTTTTAATGATATAACTGATCGGGTGGTGCATTGTACCACCCTTTTTGTTACTAATTGTTTAGGAATCATTGTTATTCCTTTAGAAAACTAATCACATGCAATCACACACTAATACACCAATTGATGCTAAAATTGTCGAAGAAGTTCTGGCAAAGTATCAGATTGGAGATTTGAATAATGCAACAATTCGTGAAATTGTTTCGATTGTCAATGATATCGAAGAGAAAAGCGGTGAGAAATTTATCCGCATGGAAATGGGCGTGCCCGGTCTGATGCCACCTGAAATTGCTACCAATGCCGAGATTGAGGCATTGAAAAGGGGCGTGGCTTCTAAATATCCAATGCTCGAAGGTATTAAGCCATTGAAAGAAGAGGCAAGTCGTTTTGTAAAGGCTTTTCTTAATCTTGATATTTCGCCTGAATGCTGTGTGCCAACTGTTGGTTCAATGCAGGGATCATATGCCAACTTTTTGGTTTGCGGGCAGGTGTACAAGGAGCGTGACACATTGTTATTCATCGATCCTGGCTTTCCTGTGCAAAAGCAGCAGTTAGATGTGTTGGGATATAAATACGAATCATTTGATGTGTATAACTATCGGGGTGAGGCGCTACGTGAAAAATTAGAGTCGTATTTCAAGACCGGAAAGATCAATGCCGTTGTTTATTCTAATCCAAACAATCCAACATGGGTGTGTTTCACAGAATCTGAATTAAAGATTATTGGTGAATTAGCAACAAAGTACGATGTGGTTGTTATAGAGGATCTGGCGTATTTTGCAATGGATTTCCGCAGCGATTTGTCCAGACCGTTTGAAGCACCATACCAGGTGTCTGTAGGTCACTATACCGACAATTATGTTCTGCTTATTTCAAGCTCTAAGGCATTCAGTTATGCCGGGCAGCGCATGAGTCTGACATGTATGTCTGATTCATTATATCATCGTAAATATGAACACCTTCAGGAGCGTTTTGGTGTTGCTAAGTACGGACAGGTATTGGTGACACGTGTATTGTATGCCTTGTCTTCAGGAACAGGTCACTCGGCCCAGTATGCTTTAGCAGCCATGTTGAAAGCAGCCAACGACGGCGATTTTAACTTTCTTGAAGAAGTTAAAGATTACAAGGAACGAGGTAAGGTGATGAAGGATTTGTTTTTAGCAAATGGGTTCAATCTTACTTACGATAAAGATATTGATGAGCCATTGGCTGATGGCTTTTATTTCACTGTTTCGTACAAGGGGTTGACGGGTGGTCAATTGCTCGAAAAACTGTTGTACTATGGAATTAGTGCTATCACTTTAGGTAAAACAGGTAGTAAGCAAGAGAGCTTAAGGGCTTGTGTTTCGCAAACGGGTAGCGATCGGTTTGAAGACCTGAGAGTTCGCTTAGAGGCGTTTAGTGCCCATAATGCATAACTTGAAGTGATAAATTGTTACCTGTTATACAACATTAAAAAACAGGCAAATACTGATTGTCGTCATGTGTAAATTTGCGACATTAGTTTAAATTTGTAACATCTATTAAAGACTCAATAATATGGCAAAAGCAAAAGGTGCAATTGTAGTGGATACAGCAAGGTGCAAAGGCTGCGGCGTTTGTACTACGGCTTGCCCTACAAAGGTAATTGAATTGGCTGCCGAAGTTAACGGCAAGGGTTATCACTATGCCTATATGGCAAATCCTGATAGCTGTATCGGTTGTTCAAACTGTGGGATTATTTGTCCCGATACATGTATTACTGTTTATCGCGCTAAGGCAGGAGCTACTGCTTTATGTAAAACTCATAAAGGAAATTTAGTCACACATGAGAGAATTAAAATTAATGAAAGGTAATGAGGCGATTGCTGAATCTGCTATCCGCGCAGGTGTGGATGGTT
>JAKSBD010000430.1 GCA_022361295.1 Bacteroidales bacterium | reverse complement strand
TATCCAAGCCTGGTTGATATGTGCAAACTTGGCCATAATAATACAAAGAATGAAAAAGGCTTGCCCCTTGGTGGGTTTAGCTTATTACCTTTAATGAAAAGTACTTCTTCTGAAGATTGGGAAGGACCTGAAGGTGCATTGACTGCCATTGCAACCGATGTTGTTGATTATTCGCTGGACGCACAGACATTCTCCTATCGAACAACAGATTTCAGGTATATCGTTTACCCCGATGGTTCAGAAGAGCTGTATGACCTCGAAACTGATCCAAACGAATGGTATAAAGTTGCTGCCAAAGAATCTTTTAACACTTCACTGATAAGCCTGAGAGCTCAGGTAAAGAATCTGATTAACACCAGTCAATAACGGTATTGAAATCTGCTGTTTTGCGAAATGGCAAATTTATTTTAGTGCATCAGGTATGTATCAGTGTATTGAATGGGTATATGTCTTGGGTAGTGTAGTATAAGTTGTCGTATATCTGGATGATGTATTGGGGGGAGTCCTTCGGTTTAACACTTTTTAATCGTGTTTTTAAAGAGTAGAGAACGTATATGTGCTATTATTTGAATAATTAGGGCACCTCTTTTCGTTTTGTTTTCAACAAATTGCGTTATGAACTTTGGACTAAACGGTTAAAACATGAAAGAAAACGAGATGGAAGCGGTGAAGTTGGATGATGGAAATCTGATTATTAATGAATGGGATAAGGTGGAAGAGGTTAGTGTATTTACCTTTAAAGGGGAGTGTATTTACAGTCAGGGTTATCCGTGTAATGAACGCATAACAGGACTTCCGGAGACTGAGGAGTTGTTAGTTGTGGTCAAAAGACTTTTTGGTAAGGTTAACACAGTTAAACTGGCATTCTGAATTTAGCAATTAACATTAAATCAGGCAGAATGGCTTGCCTGCTGAATGTTTTTATCCCCTTATTTGAAAATGTCATTTAAGAATAATGAGCAAATATGTGCTATTCTTTGAATAAAATGGGTCATGATATTCCCGATTAAAGCTGCACCTTGCCATTCATGATGAACTAAGCATTATGCTTTTTTTAATACTTAAAGAAATATTAATAAGAATATAAATGAAGAAGCTAATCATTGGGCACCTCGTATTACTGACAAGTATTGGTGCTTTTTCTGCAAAAAAAGCAGACTGGGACAATGTGAATGTATTACAAATAAACCGCGAAAAACCACATACTACGATGATGGTATATGGTTCAGAACAGGCGGCATTAAGTTTTGATAAAAGGCAATCGGTTTATCACCAGTGCCTGAATGGCCTTTGGAAGTTTCATTAGTCAAAGAATCCGGCTTCTCGTTTATATTTTTACATTAATCCAAAACACTAATACATGCCTTTTAAAAGATACCTTTCAGGTTTAATATTTGTAATACTGTTAATACTAACTTCCTGTCAGAACAAGTCCATTGAAAAACCTAATATTCTGTGGATAACCATTGAAGATACCTCACCGCATTTTATTGGTTGTTATGGAAATGATGACGCCAATACACCCGTTATTGACCAACTGGCAAATGAGGGGGTTCGATTCAATAATGCCTTTTCTACAGGAACGGTTTGCTCACCTGGCCGAACAGCCATTATTACCGGAGTTAAAACCTATAAAACGGGAACCGGTAACCACCGTAGTGCCATTACAGTACCAGCTGACATGAAAGGGTTTCCATATTATCTGAAGCAGCAGGGGTATTACACCACTAATAGTAAAAAGACCGATTATAATGTTGCCGATGAGGCAGGCTATACTGCAGAAGCATGGCACGAGAGTGCAGATACAGCAGGATGGTGGAACAGGCCCGAAGGGCAGCCATTTTTTGCAGTCTTTAATTTTATGGATTCACACCAGTCAAGAACCATGACGCATACCTATGGCTGGTACAGGAAACAGGTACTTAATAAGCTGGAAGAGAACGAACGCATTACTGAGAATGATTTTGAAATGCCGCCGTTTTACAAGGATACACCAAAAATGCGAAAGCAGTTTGCGCGTGTATATAATTCACTAAAGCTGACCGATAACAAGATTGGTGCACTGATTGAGCGTTTGGAAGCAGATGGATTAAAAGAGAATACCATAATTTTCTTTTATGCAGATCATGGTCAGGGCATTCCACGCGGTAAAACCAATGGCATTAACCTGGGATACCGGGTGCCTTTTATTGCTTGGTTCCCTGAGAAATATAAACACTTGTCGCCCTGGGGTACAGGCGGTGTTGTAACAGATGAGTTACTAAGTTTTGAGGATCTTGCACCAACAGTAATTAGTTTGGCAGAAGGGGCAATTCCAGATCATATGACCGGTCGTGTTCTGCTTGGCGACAAACGCTCAGATGAAACAGACCATCTGGTGCTTTCGTCTGACAGGGCTGATAATGGTATTGATATGGTACGTACTGTCACCAATGGCAAATATCTTTACTCCCGTAATTTTATGCCATATATTCCTGAAGCCAGGTATATTCGTTATATGGAGATCAGCGAAATCAAACAGCAAATGCGCAGTGATTTAGCTCAAAATACACTTAATGAAATACAAAAGCGCTTATTTGAACCACGTGCAACAGAGTCCTTATATGATATTGAAAATGACCGGTGGGAGCTGACAAACCTGGCTGATGATCCGGCACATCAGGAACTGTTAAATGAGATGAGGCAACGACTTAAAACAGAAATGCTGAATTCACGCGATGTACTGTTGTTACCCGAATATGAACTGGAGACAATCGCAAAGACGCAGGCCCCATATGACTATCGCCTGAGCGAACTTTACGCCATTAATGAAATTATGGAAAGCGTTTGGCTGGCAGGCGTGAGAAACAAGGAAACAGCAGCCAAACAAATTCAAAATCTGGCTCATACCAATCAGGTTGTAAGGTATTGGGCAGCCGTTGGACTTCGTTCACAATCAGCAGAAATAATACGGGGTTATGAGAATGAACTGAAACAAGCCATGAAAGACAGCTATCCGCCTGTGTCCATCACAGCTGCAGCGATGGTTTATAATCAGTTCCATGATGCGGAAGCAGAAGGAATATTAAAGGATTACTTACTTCATGAAAATGACATGCTGGCATTATTGACTATTCATTATTTGATGTATATTGAGAAGAAATTGCCTTTTGTTGAAACAGTGAAGGCTTCAAGAGAAAAAGAAGGACGAAGTTACAATCCTAAAGCTGCGGCTGTTGATTTTCTGGGGAGTTTAGGTTTGATACCCAATAATCCATCCCATAGACAGTAATTGAGCAGTATTAATATGAATGATATGAAGAAGCGATCCGGGTTACTAATAGTTGTTTGTTTATTGGTTTTACATGCTTGCCAGTCAGGCGCTTCAAAAAAAAACACAGCAAAGGAAAAACCCAATATTATTTACATCATCCTCGATGATCTGGGCTATGGAGATGTTGGGTTCAACGGACAGGAACTAATACAGACACCACGTATCGATCAGTTGGCCAAAGAAGGTGTTATTTTTACCAATCATTATGCGGGGGCTCCGGTTTGTGGTCCTTCACGCGCTGTATTAATGACCGGTAAGCATCTGGGACATTGCACTGTGAGAGGCAATCCGCGTTGGACACTATCAGGTACACCGGTTGATATTGATTCTGCAGATGTGACTATTGCAGAGGAACTTAAACGCGCAGGTTATGCCACCGGAATTGTAGGCAAATGGGGATTAGCTGAAAATTTGTTGCAGGGGCGTCCCAATGAACAAGGATTTGATTTCTTTTATGGCTTTAACCGTCATCTCCCGGCTCACCATTATTATCCTGAGCAGGTATACAGAAATGACAGGTTAATTAACATTGAAGGTAATGTAACAGCTGAGAAGAAAGGAAAATACATCACCGATTTATTTACTCAGGAAGCCAAAGGTTTTATTCGTCAGCATGCTAAAACTGACCAGCCTTTTTATTTGCACCTGGCTTATACAACGCCGCATTATGAGTTGACAATTCCTGCTGAGCGCAAAGTGTTATACAAAGATAAGGATTGGCCATTGCGCGAAATGAAAGCGGGACACTACCTGAATGATAAAAACGGACATGTGACCTATGCTTCAATGGTGAGTGATGTTGACAGGCAAATTGGGGAGGTATTGGATCTGCTGGATGAATTAAAAATAGCCGATAATACTTTGGTCATATTTACCAGTGACAACGGGCATGAATACGATCACCTTAAAAATGAATTTTTCAACTCTAACGGGGATGGCAGAGGAAGAAAGCGCGATTTGTACGAAGGGGGAATAAAAGTGCCATTTGCAGCCAGATGGCCTGAATGTATCGCTCCTAATTCAATATCAGATCATGTGAGCGCATTTTGGGATTTCCTGCCAACAGTGTGCGACATTGCAGGTGTTGAACCGACTGATAAAAGTATCGATGGAATTTCCTTTTTACCAGCATTACTTGGTGACGCTGTGCAACAAAAGAATCATGAATACCTGTATTGGGAGTTCAATGAGGGAAGAGGCCCGATACAATTGATTCGTAAGGGAGATTGGAAACTAATAAGGTTTGTCACGAAGAATCGTATTGAATTGTACAATGTTGCTACAGACGTTTCAGAAACAAACAATGTGGCAGCTCAATACCCTGAAATATGTGAGGAACTTAAAGGCCTAATGGATAGTGCCCGAACGGAACATCCTGAATTTCCTTTAACTAAACGTCCCAATCCATACAAGTAAAAGACTAAACAACTTCCAAATATAAATTAAACAATTAAAGATGATCAAAAGAAATTTTAGTTGGCTGTTAATTATAGGTGTCATGCTTTTTACAGCATGTCAGACAGCTCCTGATAAAACTAAAAACACAGATGTCAAAAAGCCCAATGTTGTAGTTATTTATCTCGATGATCTGGGTTATGGAGATTTAAGTTCATATGGAGCAACAGAACTTCAAACACCAAATATTGATGCCTTAGCCAATGGTGGTGTTAAATTCACCAATGGATATGCATCTTCTGCCACTTGTACGCCAAGTCGCTATGCCTTATTAACAGGAGTGTATCCCTGGAAAAACAAAAATGCCAAAATATTACCAGGTACGGCACCATTAATTATTGATACAACACAGGTAACCTTACCCAAAATGCTTAAAAAACAAGGATACCAAACGGCTTTAGTTGGTAAATGGCATCTTGGTTTAGGCACCGGACATGTTGATTGGAACAAAGCTGTATCACCAGGACCCAATGAGGTTGGTTTTGACTATGCCTATTACATGGCGGCAACGCAGGATCGTGTACCTACCGTTTATCTTGAAGATGGATGGGTGGAAGGTCTGGACCCAAATGATCCCATTGAAATCGATTATAAGAACAATTTTGAAGGACAACCAACAGGTAAGGATAATCCTGAACTGTGCGAAATGATGTGGCATCATGGGCACAACTCAACAATTGTGAATGGTGTACCACGTATCGGCTTTATGAAAGGTGGCGAAGCTGCCAAATGGAGCGATATTGATATGGCTGATCACTTCCTGGCCAAAGCCCGCGATTATGTGAAGAATCATAAAGATCAGCCTTTCTTTTTGTATTATGCCATGCAGCAACCTCATGTGCCACGTACACCACACCCTCGTTTCAAAGGAAAATCAGGCATGGGGCCACGTGGTGATGTCATACTGGAAGCCGATTGGTGTATTGGTGAGTTTATGAAAACATTGGAAGAAGAAGGCATTCTTGAGAATACCTTAGTTGTATTCTCGAGTGATAATGGTCCTGTGTTGAACGATGGTTATTTTGATGATGCCGTTGAAAAACTAGGTAAGCATACGCCAGCCGGTCCCTTACGCGGTGGTAAATATAGCTTGTTTGAAGCAGGTACACGAGTGCCATTCATCACATACTGGAAAGGCACCATTCAGCCTGGTGTCTCTGATGCTTTAGTTTGTCAGATGGACTTACTGGCGTCGCTGGCGAAGTTAACCGGGACAGAGGAGACTAGCACTGATAGTGAAGACATGTTGGATGTCTTATTGGGTAAGAGTGCTGAAGGACGTGAATCATTAGTGATTGAGGCCACCACCCGCACAGCATTACGTAAAGGTGATTGGTTGATGATTCCTCCATACAAAGGAGCTAAGAAGAATAATCATGTGAATATTGAATTGGGTAACGACAAAGCGTTTCAGTTGTATAATTTGAAGGAGGATATCGGTCAGCAAAATAACCAGGCAGAGAGTAATCCTGAGAAACTTGCAGAAATGTTGGAAGCTTTTAAAGCTATTCGAGGAGAGAATTACTCTAAAACGCAGAAGTTAGAGTTGAAATAGTAGTTTCACTAATTGTCACTTTACTAAGGATGTCATTTTTATTTACATTGATTAAATAAAGATGACATCCTTTTTTTATATGCTACTATTGAGTTGTTTACAGAAAATAACAAGCCCATCTATGTATTAAATTTGTTATTAATCGTACAATTTGTGTAAGGGTAAAGCAGGAGTTGAATGTATTTTTGTATGGTATAATTATATCGTATGAAGAATCTATTTATAGCAATCGCATTTATTGTTGCAATAACAGGCTATATTAACGCCAATAACAGAGCAAAACAAAAGCCCAATATAATCATCATTCATACCGATGAACACAACCTGCGTACTCTGGGGTGTTATCGGTCCACAATGGATGAGGAACAAGCATATATGTGGGGTAAGAATACGATTGTTGAAACACCATATATTGATAAACTTGCCAGTGAGGGCGTGCTATGCAAAAACTGGTATGCAACATCGCCTGTATGTACTCCCTCCCGGGCTTCAATGATAAGTGGCATGTATCCCATTGCTACAGGTTCACACCGCAATGATTTGCCCTTAAAAGATGAGCTCATTACTTTTGCACAGGTACTAAAAGACAACGGATATGCTACATCCTATGTTGGGAAATGGCACCTGGATGGTGAAGCGAAGCCTGGTTTTGCCCCTGAACGTCAATTTGGTTTCAGTGATAACCGTTATATGTTTAATCGTGGTCATTGGAAAGCTTTGGCTGAGGATGAAGAAGGCTTAAGGGTTGATCAAACCATTAATAAGAAAGGGATAGCTGTTTTTAATGTGGATGAAGTGAACGAAGAATCGTTTACCACGGATTTTCTGGTAGATCGCTCTTTGGAAATTATCAAAAGAGATAAAGAACAGCCATTTGCATTGATGCTTTCTATTCCTGATCCGCATGGCCCCAACCTTGTAAGAGCACCATATGATACAATGTATGATCATTTACACTTCGAAGAGCCGCGTACAATGCACCCGGATTTGGAAGTGTCACCTGGTTGGTTGAATGTAAAAGGAAAAAAGAATCGGGCACTGTCATTAAAGCAAGCACAAATGGCTGATTACTTCGGCATGGTCAAATGCATCGACGACAACGTAGGACGAATCCTGAGTTTGCTGGAAGATGAAGGTCTGAGTGAAAATACCATTGTTGTATTTACATCTGATCACGGCGATTTGATGGGCGAACATGGAAAGCACAATAAAGGCTTACCCTATGAAATGTCGGCTCGTGTGCCATTCTTACTCAAATATCCCGGCCAGGTGAAAGCGGGGAAGAAGATTCAAAAAGCATACACCATGGCAGATTTTACACCAACAATTCTTGGGTTAATGTGTATCGATCATTCTGCCTGTAGATTCCATGGGGAGGATTTATCACAGGATTTTACCAATAACTCGGAATTGGTGAATGATGACCGTATAGTATATATTACCAATGCTTTTGGACGTTGGGTGGCTGCGGTTAATAAGCGCTACAAATTGGTGTTGTCTCCTGTTGATAAACCTTGGTTATTCGATTTGGAAAAAGATCCGGATGAATTAGTTAATTGTTATGGTCAGCCAGAATACAAAGAGGTTGGGGAGCGATTGATGAAAGAATTATACAAACAAATGAAGGCCTTTGATGAGCCACTATTGAAAGAAGGAACTATATCAAAATGAAACTCACTTGACAGGCGTATTATAAAAGCAGCCCCCCGGCAGGACCTATAGGTTGCTGAAGGATTGCAGGAGAGATACCGAAAACATCTTTTATGAAGAAATGGATCATATGCTGACAGAAAATACACTCTCAGGAGTATTATGGTTAAATATAGATTGTTGTGAATTTCTCGTATCTTCTTGGTTACTTGGGCATACTTTGGGAAATATAATTCTTCAAAAGCACGTCTTTATTATAATTGCTATTAAAACTTAACAATCTAATGGGAAGTCATTTATAGAATTACTTAATTCACCACTCTTTATCTATTAATGTGGGATTATTATTTAATCCTGAAGTCTTTCTTGTATTTAGCAGGTGAGTAGGCGGTTACCTGACTAAAGATGCGTGTAAAATGATAGCGGTCGGCAAAACCGCAGGCCGTTGCTATTTCTTCTATCGATAATGTAGAGTGGTGAAGCAGGATGCAAGCTTTGTCAATGCGTTTCTTTTTAACATATTTTTGAGGTGGCAGCCCTGATTCATGGGCAAATAATCGGGTAAAGGCATTGGTAGCCATATTGGCAACATCAGCCAGTTGAGGGTTACTTAAATCCTCAGTCAGATGACTTTCAATGTGTTTGATCACATCAATAATGCGGTGGTCTGCACTTGTATTTTGCCAACTCTTTTCAGGAAGTGAAGATAACAAATGATTGATAATGGTGTTGATGGCCAGTGTTGAGTAAAAGCTAAACCGAGAGTGTTCGTAATTAAGGTGTTTTTTAATGCCGGTAAGCATTGTATTTAATTCTTTATTGATCGGCAAAGAATATACTCCAGGAGTGGCATTGTCATATGGCATACCAAGGTTAAAATGGATAAATAAGTGAAGCAGGTATTGCTCATTGGACGATAACATCTCACTGACTCGTCCTCCTTTTAAAGAATAACCCGATTGGGGTATTGTGTTGTTGTACATGTAAGTTGAATACGATGTATTAGGTGCAATAAGAATCAACTTGTCGGGAGTAATTGGTATTTTTTTGTTGTTGTAAATGATTGCAGCACCTTCAAAACTATTGTGATACACCCTCCAGAAGGGGAACGACAGATCGTTAAACTCCCAGTTTTGCAGCCACCAGTAACGACAACAGTGAATCTGAATTTCATATTTTGGAAACACCTGAGAGATCTCAGAAGGATCACCTTTTAAGGGCTTGTTTGTATTTGTATTCATTGTTGATGTTTAAAACAGATACAAAACTATTAAAAATAGCCATTTATATCTCCTGTTATAGTCTTCAATTTTGTAAACACGAATTTTAGTAATACACAAAGTTAAGATATTCAAAATGGCTAACAGATTAATAGGAGATTTACCAAAGGTTGGAATCAGACCGGTTATTGATGGTCGTGAAAATGGTGTAAGAGAATCACTTGAAGATCAGGTAATGGATCTTGCAAAAGCAGCAGCTCAGTTTATAGAGGAGAATCTGCGTTTTCCAAGTGGCGAGAAAGTTGAATGCGTAATTGCCGACACATGTATAGGTGGTGTTGCTGAAGCAGCCATGTGTGCCAATAAGTTTAAAAAAGAAGGAGTAGGTGTGTCATTAACCGTTACTCCGTGTTGGTGTTATGGAACTGAGGTAATGGATACTGATCCGCTACTGCCTAAAGCGGTATGGGGTTTTAACGGTACAGAGCGTCCGGGAGCTGTCTATTTAGCAGCAGCCTTAGCCGGGTATACGCAAAAGGGGTTACCAACTTTCGGAATTTACGGGCGTGATGTGCAGGATGTTGGAGATACTACTATTCCTGCTGATGTACAGGAGAAAATAGTACGCTTTGTTAAAGCAGGACTGGCGGTAGCTCAAATGAATGGTAAATCCTACTTATCTATTGGTTACAGCTCTATGGGTATTGCCGGTTCAATGGTGGATTCTGATTTTTTCCAGGACTATTTAGGAATTCGTACTGAATTTGTTGACTCAACAGAGATACTGCGTCGTATTGATGAAGAGATCTATGATACTGATGAGTATGAAAAGGCTCTTGCCTGGACCAGAAAGAACTGCAAAGAGGGAACTGATCGCAACAAACCGGAGAAACAGGTTGACCAGGCACGTAAAGATGTGGAGTGGGAAACTGTCGTGAAAATGACTTTGATCTGCCGTGATATGATGATCGGTAATGATAAAGTGATCGAAAAAGGCTATCGTGAAGAAGGATTGGGAAGAAATGCTATTATGGGTGGATTCCAGGGACAGCGCCAGTGGACAGATTATCAGCCAAATGCCGATTATACCGAAGCTATTCTGAATTCTTCATTTGACTGGAACGGTATTCGCCAGGCTTTTGTACTGGCCACTGAGAATGATAGCTTAAATGCAGTGCCAATGTTATTGGGTCACTTACTGTCTAATACATCACAGATATTTTCTGACGTACGCACATACTGGAGTCCTGATGCGGTTAGGCGTGTTAGCGGAAAAGAACTGAATGGTCTGGCTGAAAATGGTATTATCCACCTGATTAATTCAGGTTCTACTACATTGGATGCAACAGCTCAGCAGAGAGATGCTGAAGGTAAACCGGCCATGAAGGCATTCTGGGAAATTACTGAGGAAGAAGCACAAAAATGTTTGGATAACACTTTTTGGCCTCAGGCCGATCGTGAGTATTTCAGAGGTGGCGGCTTCTCTTCTCAGTTTAATACAGAGGGGGAGATGCCGGTGACAATGAGTCGAATCAATCTTGTTAAGGGTGTTGGTCCTGTGCTGCAGATTGCCGAAGGTTGGACTGTAGAGTTGGATAGTGATATTCATGAAGTATTAACCGAGCGAACTAATCCTACATGGCCTACTACCTGGTTTGTTCCGCGAATTAATGGTAAAGGTGCATTCAAAGATGTTTACTCTGTTATGGCTAACTGGGGTGCCAACCATGGTGCTATCAGCTATGGCCACATAGGGGCAGATATGATCACATTGGCCTCTATGTTGCGTATTCCTGTTTGTATGCACAACGTTAGTGAAGAAAACATATTCCGTCCGAGTGCCTGGGCCGCATTTGGAGAAGACAAAGAAGGTTCAGACTACCGTGCATGTGCCAACTACGGCTCATTATACGGCATAAAATAATTATCCTGTGATTGACAAGGGGTGGAGGAGATGGAAGTCTCCCAGCCATTAGTCTTTGTTATAAATCATTATGATGCAAAAAGATATAGCAATAGTTTTTGATTGCGGTGCTACAAATGTCAGGGTCATTGCCATGGATAAAACGGGCTACATACATGCTTCACATGCTGCGCCCAATGAAACCGATGAGGATCCGAACAATCCGGGTGGAAGAATATGGGATCTGGATAAACTATGGGCAAAGTTGTGTGCGGCCGCAAAAGTAGTCAGTTCACAAATTGATTGTTCCCGTATTGCAGGAGCCACAGTAACCACCTTTGGCGTTGATGGGGCTTTTGTCGATGAAGATGCGAGGCTGCTTTATCCGGTCATCTCCTGGCAATGCCAGCGCACGGAGCCAATAATGAATAATATTGATGCTTACCTTCCTGTTAAGGACTTATACGCTAAGTCGGGGGTATATCCCTATGCTTTCAATACCATCAATAAAATGATCTGGTTCAAGGAAAACAGACCCGAAGTGTATGAAAAAGCTCATCGTTTTTTGTTTATTCCGTCCTTGCTGATCAATAAACTATCAGGTGCAATGCTCAACGATGTCACCATGATGGGTACTGCTATGATGAGTGACTTGAAAAAGCGTGATCTTTCTTCAGAAATAATGAATGCCATTGGTGTTAACCGCGACTTATTTGGAGAATTAGCTGAACCCGGCGATCAGGCAGGGATAGTGCAACGATATGCTGCTGATTTAACTGGTTTACCTGAAGGAACACCTGTTTTTGTAGCCGGTCATGATACTCAATTTGCCATTTATGGTTCAGGGGCACAGTTAAATCAACCGGTTTTAAGCTCAGGAACCTGGGAGATATTGATGACAAGAAGTAAAGCTCATAGAACCACAGAGCAAGAGCTGGAAAAGAACCTGACTACAGAGCTGGATGCTGTCAAAGG
>JAKSBD010000687.1 GCA_022361295.1 Bacteroidales bacterium | reverse complement strand
TTGGAGTTAATAATGGTGATTAGGGGAATTTTGGCGAGTTCCCCTATTTTCTTTCTATAGTTGCAACCATTGAGAAGCCAAACTTAATGTTGAAAATACTTTTATCTGATAAAATGGCGTGTCAATATAACTGCAATAGATTAGTGATACTGCAGTTTGGTGAGGATCATTCACAACTATGGCGACCCTGATCCGTTTAAATTTTCGTAGCAATTTTTTACTTGAAAGCCATATAGCTTCGAGTTCATTTATTGGAAAGTTGAGACTGTTATCTCCAATATAAACAAGCATTTTTAAATCACTTGAATTTATTTCTTTAATTAGCTTTGAATCAAGGAAGCTTCGGAGTTCATTACTTGTGCACGATCCTCCAATAATTGCTTCTATGGTTCTTTTCTGCTGGCAATATTTGTGACTTATCATACTACAATTTATTTTGTATATCAATTTACCAAAAGTAAATCACTGTAATACTGAATTGTAGTTAGCAAAAGGTAAGCGCAATGATAGTTTAATATCTTTAATTTGTAACGAGTTGACTTTTCGCACTATGGATTTCCTTCACCCAGTCTTTGGGGAAGGGCATATTAAATTCAAAATTATCACTGTTGATTATCAACTTTATTCCACATGGCCATCCAAATATATTTCTATTTAATTCAATATCTTCTATCTCGTCGAGCAGGTAGTCGTAATAGAAACAATACCCGTTATCTGATGTGAACATTAAGGTTTCATTGGTCAACCAAAGCCTCCCCTTCGCAACGATTTTGTTGTTTTCAATTACTGAAGCCCGTCCACAAATCAGGTACTTCCAATTACTGTTTTTCTCACGTTTGTAAATAGATGAATTTCGTGTGATTTCAAAACACGCGTAAGCATAAAAGCTAAGAAAGATTAAAATAACGATTAAAAGTTCTATCATATCTTAAATCACTAATTTTCTTATAAAGCAATTATCCCCAATAAACACTTTGACAAGTACCACCTGGGTCTCATCCATTTGTATATAATGCTCATCTCCGGTAAAATGGCTGTTGTATATCAAACGACCATGCATATCATATATTAAGCATTGGGATTTGGATGCTTCAGGTATAAGTTTTGTATCTATTTTAATTGCAATTTGTTTGTTTATCCCCGTGATGGTAACGGCCATCTCACTGCATTCATCAGACTGTTGAGTTATATCGGTTGAAACAATGTTTTTATGGAGTAATAACTCTAAGGAATTATCTTCTGCTGTTGTAGCATCAAAACTATAACAACTATTAATGCATAAATTCTGTTTTAGGCGATTTCTTTTATCGTTTAATATTACTTGCCAATCTTTTGGCCAATCCTCAGTATTAATTGCTTCGAGACTTAATACATTTCCATTGGATTGGTCAATGTGATAGGCCAGTGGTATTGTTATTGAATCATTATCAGTAGGAAGAACATTAATGGACAAGGCTTTTCCTCCTTTATAAGAGTAAAAATTCACTGAATGAGAATCACCCATTCTTTTTTCAGAATCAAATGGCGATACAGTCCATTTTCCTTCGTTTCTAAAGGCTATAACCAATTCATCCATGATTCCATTTTGATCTAATGTCAATCGTATCACATCATTTTCTGTCTTCCGAGATGACTTGAGTTGCATGGCTGTTTGACTATGCAGTTGTCCTGTGCTGTTTATAATAATGCGATCATTAGAACTATATGTTCTTAACCAAAAGCTTTGTCCCGGTACAATGTATTTTGTTCCACCATTTTGACCTAAACCAGATAATATATTGTAAGTGGCAAAGCCCCTTGAGTTATTTCCAAGATCAGTTCGTACCCATGCTGTTTGATTAAAGCTGCCAAAATCAATAGCATGACTAATATCCAGATAACTACTGTAAGGATTACCGATCAGGTACCATCCTTCACTATTAAAGCTACGCGTGTAACTATTAGCAGTATTCAAGTACCCTTCATAAACTAATGTTGAACCAGCATCTTTAATGTTTAATGAATAGCCTTCCATAACTGATGCACTTGTTTGCAATGTACTTTTGTCATAAAATCTATAATTGGCATCTCCTCCAATGGATCGCCACTGTCCATTGTATTGGTGCAGTACATAAGCATTACCATTATTTGTTAATGACTGATCAAAATGCTCCATTTTTATGCCTGATAGTGGCACCCCAATGTACCAATACCTCATTTCCGGCAAACTCCATTTGTATGAAACAAGGGGTGCCACTGTACCTTTTGCAATTAATGATGTAAGGTTGATATTTGAATTTTCAATAATCAGGCCTTTATCAATACCATCCAGGTTACCATTTATTGTAAGGTGGCTACCAGGTTTTACTGTTAATTCTCCACTTATAATATTCAAATCATTGACTTGTACATTACCATTAAGCTGAGCATTATAATTAGTACCGTTGTTAATGGTTACATTTGCACTCGCCGTTGGAATTTCATTGGAACTCCAGTTACCGGTATTGAACCAATCATTGCTGATTGTTCCCAGCCATGAATAGGCTAATAAGGCATTAGATGCAAAAGTAAAGTAACTACCTTCTCCACTCCAGTCAAAAGCTGTATGACTATTAGTTGTAGTAATCGACCCGCTAGCATTGGCTCCAACCGGATTATTACAAAGAACCTTTGTCCAGATATCGCCCGAATTGTCAGGCCTCCATTTAGCGAGTGCCATGTCTGTTGTATTCACACCACTATGGTTGCCCCATCTAAAAGTCATGAAAGATTTAGCTTGCGATGAAGGAGCCAGTACCCTCCAAAACTCCTGACGGCTTATAAATTCCAATGGACTTTCAAAGGATTGAACATCCATCACACGGCTGTGATTTTCAGGAGACAGTTTGTAATACTCCACTTCCCAAATACCATCAGAGTTCTGATCTGTTGCAATTGTGAAAGGAGCATATATATCTGCATATCCTATTGGAAAGGTAAAGTTCTGACTTGAATGCATCATTTTACGTATCGGGCCTTCAATAAAAGTAGTGCTACCACCACCTGTAATGGCATTTACATCATTACTTAATAGCGTTAATTTGGCATTGGAATTTGTTTTAACAACACCCTGTTGTAGTTGCATGTTATTACCAACATCAATGGCCGTTTGCACAATCACTCCATTACTGTTATTAATGTATAAATCATTGAATGCAGAAGTGTTGGTAAATGATGCCTCACCTATGATATATTGAATTTCATTACCTGCTAATTCAACGGAAGGATTTCTTAATCCTATGGGCTGTCCCCAGTCGATTCGACCATAATCGAATGATATATCACCGCTAATACTCATATTCCGGTTATGCTCATTAACACACAATAGGTCGGCATTATCTCCATCAATAATCAAATCGCCTTTCAGGTTCAGGTTAACATTAGGGAAACGCCTTTGACCTGTACCGCTCAATTTCAGACTATTAATGTCAGACAGGTTATTCAGAATATCGTAAGAATTTATACCTGCATATTCAAGCGTTCCTCCATCTTTAGAAAAGAAATCCTCGTAAAAACCAGCTGGTAGAATTTCAGATTCACTTTTCAATACACCTGTTCCCTCCACAATTCCCAATCGGTTACCAAAGGTTGTGCCTGTTGACAATTCTCCATAGATGATTGTTTTATAAGATGACTTATAGTTTTGACTAATGTCAACAATATGATCACTGTTAATAATCACCTGGGCACCAGCCGGACCACCTGAAGGTACATGTCCGCCTGCAGGAACGGTTTGCCAGGTTGAAGCTGTAGACCATAGTCCTGAGCTAACAGATTCATAAATCGGTACATTATCCGGTATGGCTCCATTCCTTGATTGGGTGTTAGGTTGCACTCCTGCTGTATAATCACCAGATATTTCATTGGCTGAAACACCACTATAAGTAAATCGCATATAACCATTGTTTTCCTCAAAGTCTGCCCAATCAAACTTATTCCAATCTGTTTGATTGTAAATCAATCGGGCAGGAATATAATCAGCAATATCATAGTCAGATCCATTCTGATTACTGATTAACACATCATCTGGCTCATAATACATATCAATATGACCAGTAAAATCAGTAATGTCGCTTCCTTTCAGACTCCAATAAAACTTAAGAGCATTCTGCTGATCAACTATTTCATAATCGGGACTCTCGGTATCTTCCTGTATAGATGGGTGCATTTCATTGGCGGCTTTCACAATAACAGCAGCTGATGAACCTGTAATTGCAGAAATATTTGCTACCACCGGCGTATACTTTCCGCCGGAACCAATTGGATAGGTAAAGTTGGTGGAACCTCCGTCAGCAAAATACTTTTTGATACCACTATCTGTAAAGGAAGCATTGGTTTGAACCATATTGTTGGTACTATAGCTATTGACTTCAGTAAAACCGGCTTCAGTTGCCATAACCAAAAGATTCTCTCCAATATCGAAAACACCTTCTTTTAAACATATTTCATTCCTAACTACAATAGAATCCGTATTAGTCGTTAGTTTAACGCCTGATACACTATTTGCATCCCAATTGTCAATATACACTTTACCATAGACACCACCGTTACCCTCAATAAACTGCTGTTCTGTCCCATTGAACACCAAACCATCTGCTCCTGTAAGGTGACTGATTTCAGCGGTATTTAATACATGCCCTTTTAGATGGATGCTGTGTCCATTATCAGACAAAATACCACTATTGACTTTCAAATAATCATCTATCGTTATGTCCAGATCAAGACTTAATGTATTATTACCTTCTTTTTTCAAGGTACTAAAGGTTAATTGTGAAGTTCCTCCAATTATCTGTTCGGCAGTGCTGCTGAAACTGGTGGTATTGTCATTAGCTTCAAAGGCTCCATAGTTTAGAAAATCACCGCTAAGAGTGATGTTGAGACCATTGGCATTTAGTGTTGCACCGACTGGGGTTGTTCCAGATAATCTGCCGATACTTAAATTTCCGGTTGATAGTGGCACAGTTACTAAGTGTGCTAAAGTATTTTCTCCTGTCACAGATAGGTTTTTAATCGGCTTTTTAATAAACAAGTCAAATTGATGCACAAGGTTATCTCCATAGTTTTCCTGTCCAATAATGATATTAGTCGCATCACTAATGTTGATGGTTTCCGGATCAAAATAAAAGGCCGGGCAAGAAGGACTATCCTGTGAATTATAAATTAACAAATCACCTTCTGTTTGTGTATAGCTACTCCCAACGTTTAAGATTTCAAATACCCCTCTGTTATTCACTGGTGCACCAAACTCACCAACTATCAAACCACTGGCGCTACTTTGGGTGTATTTTAGGATACCCTCTTCCGTGTTAACCGGCCTTCTTATTTGGGAGCCAACACGCAACATACCTCCATCTAAAATTAACTCTGCATTACCAGATGCTGAATACTCGATATAGTTGTTTCCATTTCCAGGAGCATCTCCAAACAGTGGCGCCATCATGCCATTCAGAAAGACTACTCCCAGGTCTGGTTGATTTGGATTTGTACTTGGCGTTGAACTGATCTTAAGCTGCCCATCCAGGTAAATACCACAATCATCCCCATAAAAGCTTAAAGTACCTGAGTTAACTACTAAAGCTGCAGTGCCAGGGATTCTAAAATCATCACCTCCTGAATTCAAAGCCAGGTTAATCGTTGGGTTATTAAAAATTGCAGAACCACTTTCTAAGCTAAATGCTTTTTCCGCTAGTAAACCATTTGTTTCACCACCTAACCTAAATGGACTATCAAAAGAGAAGGAATGTAACTGACTACCACCTTTATCAACGATTATTTTTGAAAATGTTGTACTGGCTGCATTGGCAGGATTGGTTGCTGCTACTGATGAGTAATGATGATCTCCTTCTCCTGATAAACTTAAAATAATATGCGAGGTCGTTGTTCCATTACCCAATTGAAGCTCACAATTTTGAGACTCCACCTGAATATTTCCATAGACATTCAAACGGTGCTCCAGTGTACCAGTTCCTGGTTGTTCCAATGATATAGATGAAACAGGATTATTTCCTGTTGTATTTCTTAGCAACAAATCTCCTTCAATATTTACAACAGAAGGTGCTGTATTTGTTGTTGAGAATATTAATTGTCCACTACTCAAGCTGGAATGACCGATTCTTAAATGACCAGCTATGTCTAGGTGACCTTGTCCGGTCAATAGTTTTACCCGATGTGGAATTGTCATGTCACCGTTTACCTTTATATCTGTATCAGGCATCTTAATAATACGATTATTGTTTCCGCCGCTAAACCAGAGAGAAGGGTATTCAACAAAAACATTGGATAATCTGATCTCAGCATTGGTTTCCGCATTATTCCAGCCATAAATTATCAATGCCTTTTCATATTGATTAAATGCCTCAAAATCTCCCCCTGGCAATAAGCCGTTAAAATCTTCATCAACATCAAACTGTATGACTGCTGCATAATTGTCATTGTCTGTTCCGGTATGGGAATCGGCAACTTCAACACGACTGAAGTTTGAAGCATATGCAGCGTAATTGTTTTCATTGGAGAAGATAATACGTGGACAACCACCCGAAAAACCATGGCGATCATCAAATACCACGCTACCCACATTTATAGTACTTTTCACTGTTACCAAACCACTGTAGAAACTTCCTTGTCGTTGTATAATGGCTACATCACCCTCTTTGGGATAATCATTGGCGGGTATGGTTCCATCACGGTCTTTTGTCCATGTCGATGGGTTGCTCCATAAGTTAATACCATTAGCAGTGTTCAAATAATATATTTCCGGACTTCCTGTAAAACGTGAGCTTCTGCCAGCTGTGTAATTGGCGTTCTCTATTTCAAATCCATTATCCAATTCTCCATTAAATACGATTTCTTTAGAACTCTCAATAACACTTCCCATATCCGGATTTGGTGAATCTTCATACCATCGTTCAAACAGTCCTTCATTTAAAACTCTTCCAGCCACGTATAAGTACGGTGTGCCGGCAAGGTCACTATTATTATACTTAAAGCGTAATTCAACACTGGGTTTGTTAGCGGTAAAGTTGTCATGATCAACCTTCCAGTAATAGCTTAGACAGTCACCCCCTGATAGATTTGTTGTTTGTAATTCATCATCAACGGGCACAATAGTGATATAACCGTCAGCGATATTACTGTTTTTAATTTGAATTGTTGCCGGTGTATATTTACCATTACAACCGATCGGAAAGACATAAGTATCCTGATTAGAGTTGACTTTCAAACGTAATCCTCCGTCAGAAGCATTGCCACTTGTGTAAATCATTTTATCCGAATTGGCAAAACCAGGTTCGTCAAAAGGCAAATAAGGCGTGTTCGTGTTATATTTGACAAGGTGATCGACGGTGAGTTTGTGAGCACCCAGGTTAATATTACCTCTTTTGTAGTCCAGTCTTTTAATATAGATATCAGACGTAAATGTCATTGCTGTTGTACTGCTACCTTCGAGCTTAATATAGCCAAATGTAGCCTCATCAGAAGATTGAATATTCATATTGCTAATATTGGTAGCCAGGTACGCACCATGCCTTGTCACTCCATGTTCATATGTACAAAGTGTACCCTTATTCACAATTGGTCCAAACGCTCTGATTCCCCAGTTTCCCTGGTCTAGTATACCATTCTCAACATGTAATTTCCCCATTACTCTCATCAGTCTGGCATAAGTGTTATCTGCGACGACGCGATTATTATCGTCACATTCAATCCGAATGGATGCTCCATTTTGCTTATCGACTGTTAAGTTCCAGAATACTTGTTCCTGAGCGTGAGAAGGATGGTCGAACCAGGTATAATAGAAGGTACCATTTTCTGTACCATTAAATGTTGTTGTATTCTTACTCCAGCTTGTTAACCATTCGGTATTATTTCGGTTATTATAACCACTCATTGCGTGATGCTCATAGGTAGCACCTCTCTCAATGATGAAATTTCGTCCGATAGTTACATTGTTTCCATTATGCAGAAATCGAAGGATATCTTTTGAATATTCAGTCACCTGATCGGGCGTTTCCAACACTAAATCCCGCAATACCACCAAATCATTCTGCAATTGAAAAGCATGAAGCATAGAATTATTGATATTAACATGATTGGCGTTGTAACGCCTTACTGTTATGTCATAAACCGGGGCAGATGAACTAAAATCAAAATTTGTATCATCGTCCAATTCAATATTAATACTTCCTCCGTTTACCAGATAATTTCCTTCAGCTGATACTATTCTAAAATCGGGTACTGTTCCATCATGCGCGTCTTTAAAAGTGATAGAACCACCACTCATTTGAAATACAGAACTTTCACTGTCCAGACCAAATAAGGGAAAACCAGAGCTTATTGCTGCACCTTCTTTGTTGCCCCATACAATAACTTCACCAAATGTTTGAATATAGGAGACAACACCGGATGCACCCGATTGACTTCTGATTTGTCCTGTTTCAAGCTTTCCTCCCTGGATTTTTATTTGTCCGTTGGCTTCACCCCAGAATATAACACCTGCGCTGTTACGGGTGTGTAATAGTCCTGCTGAAATTAGCAGTTCTCCATAGACAGAAATTGCCTGATGATTCCCATTCGGCTCAATGCCAATGGCCTGATTGCCGGGGATGTGACCTGTATTGATAGCTGTGGTATAAACTTTAACATCGGCTGAAGCTAGCCATAAGCGTCCTGTTTGACCAATAGCAAAGTCACCATTCCCACCATTTAGAGTACCTTCACTTAAAGTTGGTATGTGGATTTTACCACTTAGCTTTAAGGTTCCGTTTTGGATCCAGAGTGACTTTCTTATTTCTGGTTCAGCTTCAGAATAGGGAGCACTGCTTATGCGTCCGAGACAATTGGGCCCTAACAATTGCAGGTTATTTTCATTCGTTGCTTCCAGATCCAGTTGATATGTTTTATCATTTCCTTTATTAATAATTAAGCTATAAAGCCTGCCGGGCCCTTCCAACAGCGCTTCACTATCAGTTTCTGAATCAAACTCCAATACAACAGCACCGTCATCGGCTAGTTCGTTATATATAGGATAGGTTCTGTTTGTTAATAATAATTCACCTTCATTGTGCAGATTGCCTCCGATGGTCATGCGGTGATGAATTGTATGATATTCACCAATGCCAGGAAGGATATTACCGTGAATTGAGTAACTTCCAGTGGTGTTACCTTTACCAACTGTTATTTTTGCGTCTGTTGATATGTGAACATCCTTTTTTATGGTCAGTTTTAAGGGTGTTGTTGAGACGTCATCATTTATTCGAAAATCGCCACGACTAATTACTAACGAATTAATCAGTGTACAATTTTTGACTAATGTCAAAACATCATTAGCATTATCAAGTTCGACCTCTATGTTATAATAAGTAATCTCAGGTGATGAAGAAGTATCCAGAGTGAGAGAGTTACCTACATAGACCACCGTTCCCTGTCCTGAGTCAGAATTGAAGTGGGAAGCATCACCAACCGGAAAATTATCATTGGCAAGAATGATTCTGCCACCACCCCTGATTTCATCAAAAACATGAATCAAGTTTGATTG
>JAKSBD010000685.1 GCA_022361295.1 Bacteroidales bacterium | reverse complement strand
GATGTTGTTTGTTTATTATGCCGTTTGCATGCCTCTTACTATAATCATCGTGCAGACTTGGTGGTTCTGGTATTGTCAGGCCGTTAAACAGATTGACTATCGACGGGTCATCAGTTTTATATTGCCACGGACCATGAGCCGCTTTATGGTGGACCATTAAAAAGAAGGGTTGATTTGTATCGCATTGGTCCAGCCAGTCAATGGCCAGGTTTGTATAAAAGTCCGAAACATAGGCACTACCCCCTTTTATTTTTGTGCCATCTTTTAGTACAACCGATGGCTGAAAATAGGAGCCCTGGCCATGCGTTACCGCATAATAATCATAGCCTTGCAAACAAGCACCCTCTATGTGCCATTTACCAACTACTGCCGTTTGATAATTATTTGCCTGAAGCAATTGGGCAATGGTAGGCATTTGTGTGCCGTCAAGGTCTTCGCGTAAGGTATATACGCCTGATGTATGGCTGTATTTGCCTGTTATTATTGATGCGCGAGATGGAGCACAGAGAGAGTTATTAGCATAACAGTTAGTTAACAATGCTCCTTCAGATGCCAGCTTATCAAGGTTGGGGGTGATATTGTTTTGCTGTAAAAAACTTTGTAAATGCCCAGGGTAGGCACCAATGGTGGCTGTCGAGTGGTCATCAGACATGATAAAAAGGATGTTAGGACGGTTTTGAGCATTAACATGGGAAAAAAGTACAAACAATACGACTGCCAACATGATTTTTGTGGTATACTTTATAAACAGCATAACGACTATTTTTTGTGAGTTTATTAAGTCGGCAATTTGCAATCCTCAATTGAAATAATAGTACAAATAAATTTATGTCATTAGCATAGAAGACACTTTAATTCCTATTTAGATTTAAGACCTTATTTTTTTACCACGATTGGAAGAATAAGAGTTAACACCACCCGGTAAATTTAATTTTTTGATGCACAAAAAAAGCATAAACTGAATTTAGGAAATGTTTACACATTTTCACAACTTGCACGAAACTTGCAAGAGCATGTGAAATATGAACTAATAATGCATTTTCCATGTCGCTATATTGACTGAAACCTAAAGATAACCGCTAATTTTTCATACAGGCTAACCGTAATCTAGTTTTGTTTTTGTGATATC
>JAKSBD010000240.1 GCA_022361295.1 Bacteroidales bacterium | reverse complement strand
AGATGCCAATGGAAAAGCTTTTATTATGCGGGGTGTTAATGTGCCGCATGCATGGCATGGCGAAGCATCTTATAAGGCTCTGGATGCTATTGCTGCAAATAATGTGAACTGTATACGCATTGTGTGGGAAACGCGTTTGCCTGCTCAAGGGCTTGACAGTATTATCAAAAAATGCATTCAACTGCAAATGATACCTATGGTTGAACTTCACGATGCAACGGGGGATTCAACTGCCACCAGGCTATTGCAATTAGCCAAATACTTTACAAGCGACGAAATGTTGCATTTGTACCATAAATATGAAAAGTACCTGTTAATTAACATAGCCAATGAATGGGGGGAACATACAATGACGGATGAGTATTGGCGTGATGCTTATAAAGAAAGTATTCAATTGCTAAGGAAGGCAGGATATCGCTCAACCATTGTTATTGATGCTTCAGGTTGGGGACAAAATATCAATCCGATACTTAATCATGGAAACGAGTTAATCGATTTTGATCCAGCGCATAATCTGCTGTTTTCTGTTCATATGTATGGCTCCTGGAATGATAAAGCCAAGATTGAGAATGACCTGGGCGAAGCTTACGCAAAACAGATACCGCTTATTGTTGGTGAATTTGGTTACAACTTTAATAAAGGTGAAAATAACCTGGGCTGTATGGTTGATCATCGCCAGATTTTAAAAACCTGTCACAATCTGAATATGGGTTATCTGGCCTGGTCGTGGACAGGTAACAATGAAGCGAATAACTGGCTTGATATGGTGGAATACCGCGATTGGCAAACACCAACCTGGTGGGGAATAGAAGTTCTGGAATCGCCATTAGGGATTAATCAAACGGCAAGTAAAGCTTCTGTTTTTGAATAAAAATTCAGAAAATCTAAAAAGAGATGATGAGACAAATTATAATTAGCACCTTTCTGATAATAAGTTTAATTGCTTGCAGTGCAGATACGCCGGAGCAAGACAAAGAAATGAAACCCACATCTATGGAACTGGTAGCTGACATGGGTGTTGGCTGGAACCTGGGCAACACATTAGATGCCAAGGGAAAAGATGAGACTGTATGGGGGAATCCTAAAGCAAACAAATCCTTGATTGATGCAGTTAAGGCAAAGGGATTTAAAACTTTAAGGGTTCCTGTTACCTGGCAATACCATATGGGACCGGAACCAAATTACACGATTGAAGCAAAATGGCTGAACAGAGTGGAAGAGGTGGTTAATTACGGTCTGGATAATGACATGTATGTCATTGTAAATATTCATCACGATGAAGAATGGCTGATACCAACCTATACTGAAGTTGAGCGCGTGAAAATTCAGTTGGCCAAGGTTTGGGCACAGATCGCTCATCATTTCAAGGATTATAATGAGAAACTCATTTTTGAAACACTTAATGAGACACGATTAAAGGGCTCACCTGAAGAATGGAGCGGAGGTACAGCTGAAGGTCGTGATTGCATTAATCAATTTCATAAAGCTGCCGTTGAAGCAATAAGAAGTGCGGGAGGTAACAATTCGGAACGTCATATTATGGTTTCATCTTACGCGGCTTCATCAAGTCTTGTAGCCATTAACGATTTGGTTTTGCCCAACTCAGACAACTTAATTGTATCGGTTCACAACTATTTTCCATATAGGTTTGCTTTGGCAGAAACCGATTATGTAACAAGCTGGGGTTCTGCAACAGAGAAAAAGGAAATGGATGCTGAGTTAGACAGGTTAGTCAATCGATTTATCTCTAAAGGTATTCCTGTCGTGATGGGTGAATGGGGAAGCCTGAATCACAACAACTCTATTGATAGAGTAAAACACGCAGAGTATTTCGTCAAAGGCTGCTTACAACGAGGTATTTGTCCCATTTGGTGGGATAATGGGAATTTTAACGAATTCGGAATTATTAACAGAACAAGCAATCAATGGATTCATTCTGATATTGCGAATGCCATAGTTAATGCACAAAATAAATAAACCATCATGAAAAATAGACTAGCTCTGTTCTTGCTTTTGTCTTTAGGATTATCAAGTCTGCTTGCACAACAAGTTCCTGAAACCTTTAAAAATCCAATATTGCCCGGATATCATCCTGACCCTTCCATATGCAGAGTTGGGGAAGACTATTATATGGTAAACTCCACCTTTGAGTGGTTTCCGGGTATGCCGATTCATCATAGTAAGGACCTTGTAAACTGGGAGCTGATAGGTTATGGTATTCATCGGCCTGATCAGTTGGAATTGCAGGAAGGATTGGGTGATTATATGGGTGTTTTTGCTGTGACTATTCGCTATCACGATGGGTTGTTTTATTTAATAAATACATGTGTTCAATGTGAAAAAGGTGGTAACTTTTACATTACAGCCGAGAATCCTGCGGGTCCATGGTCTGATCCTGTTTGGTTAGATGCTCCTGGAATTGATCCTTCTTTGATGTGGGATGATGATGGTCGTTGCTACTATGTTGGACACGGCAATCTTAAAGGCAAACAGGATTGGCCCCACCAGCAAGGTGCATGGCTGCAGGAACTGGATATAAAACAAGGGAAACTAATTGGTCAGCGAAGGCAACTGACATACGGGCATGCCAGTAATGCGGTATGGACTGAAGGTCCTCATCTGTATAAAATAAACGGACAATATATGTTGATGGTGGCTGAAGGAGGAACAGGTTTTAATCACTCAACAACAGTGCATCACAGCGATTCCATTTGGGGACCTTACATTCCGGACCAGGTGAATCCGGTGTTGACACATCGTCACCTGGGGCGTTCGTATCCCGTTCATTCTATTGGGCATACCGATATTGTTGAAACGCAAAATGGTGAATGGTGGGCAGTAATGCTTGGTAAACGCCTTGTAGATGGCTATACACTCTTGGCAAGAGAGACATTTCTATGTCCGGTAACTTTTGAAGACCAGACACCAGTCTTTAATCCGGGTGTTGGCATCGTTGAAGCAGAGATGAAACGTCCTGATTTGCCATGGAGCCCTTTTGAATCAAAACCTGTACGTGATGAGTTTGAAGGCAAACAGCTTGATTTGGTTTGGAATATGCTGAGAACACCGCATAGTGACTGGTATACAATTGATAACAGCCAGCTTAAACTAAAGCTAAGGCCTAATGTGCTTGATAGCCTTACAAATCCGTCTTTGCTCGGAAGGCGCATTCAACACCATAATTTTGAGGTCACTTTAAACATGGAGTTCCACAGTCGAAAAGACAATGAAAAGGCTGGAATGATTATCTATCGTCGCAGCAATTGTCATTATCAGCTTCTGAAAGAACAAAATGAGCTGGTACTCATCCGAACAGAGCGAGGTGAGAAGACTGAAGTAGCGCGTGCAACATTTAAAGACAAAAATGTAGTATTAAAAGCATCAGGACAAGGACGAGATCTCATCTTCAGCTATGGAACTTCAGAAGATAATATGATCCGGTTGGGCTCTGTACAGGATATGAAAGTTGTCTCGTTTGAAGTTGCAGAAGGGTTTAACGGACCATATGTAGGGATGTATGCCACCAGCACAGGCAAATCGAGCAAAGCTATAGCTGGTTTTAATTGGTTTGAGTATATCGGAGAGTAGCTACTATAATTCAAAAACTATGAAAAACTTACTATTTGTTTTACTGACATTACTAATGGCCACACGACTCTCTTCACAGCCCAATATCATCTTCGATACCGATTTTGGCGGTGATGCCGATGATTTGGGAGCATTGGCCATGTTAAACCATTTTGTCAATAGCGATGAATGTCATTTGAAGGCTGTTATGGTTTGTACGACCGAAGAATATGCCGTGCCGGCCATTGATGCGGTGAATACTTATTATGGCAATTCAGAAATTCCAATTGGAGTGCGTAAAGATGGAAAATACCATGAACCATGGAATTACTCCAAATCCATAGCGGATAACTTTAAGTACAATCTTACTTATGACTCAGCAAATGAAGTTACCTCGCTTTATCGCAAAATACTATCTGAAAGTGAGGATGGAAGTATCGTGATTGTTACCGTAGGTCCTCTCATAAATATTGATAACCTTCTTATTTCAAAACCTGACAGTATATCTGCATTATCCGGTAGGGATCTGATTAAGGCTAAAGTTAAAGAATTTGTCATTATGGGTGGACAATATCCCAATGGAGAAAATGAATGGAATTTTAATGGCAATATGCCAGGTGTAGCAAAACGTGTGGTTGAGAACATACCTGTTTCTGTGGTTTTTTCAGGTTATGAACTAGGGCTTGCCATTCGCACGGGTGGTGTGTTAAATAAATTAGATCATAAGCACCCTTTGTATGTTGGGTATTTACATTTTAGTGCTAACGCGCCATGGATGAAAGAGCGTTATATTGGAGAAATACTCGATAATGCATCTTATGACCAAACGGCTGTATTGTATGCTGTGAGAAATGGTGTTGGCACTTACTGGGATAAAATTGATGGTATTTGTTTACCGGATGAAAAAGGAGGAAATACTTGGGTAGAGAAAACGGGAGCAAAACACGCTTATCTCAAACTCACTGCAGATGCTGACGTGTTGGCTAAATTAATTGACGATTTAATGCTTGGTAAACTGCAGGATGGTAATTGATGCCTGAATATCAAAATTATACATTGCTATTTATTGAACCTCTGTAAATACGAACAAATGAATCTAAACAAACATACCTTCGCCTTGTTGATGCTTTTGATAGCAGCATTGGCCGGCTGCCAACTTAAAACAAGTGAAAAGATTCAACCAAACATTGTTTTAATCCTCGTCGATGATTATGGGTATGCAGATATTAGCTTTGAGGGTAATACACAAATTAAAACACCTGCAATTGATAAGATCGCGCAAGAAGGAGTAAGGTTCACTAATTTTTACCAAAGTGCAGGAGCCTGTGCTCCAACCAGGGCATCTTTACTAACTGGTCGCTATCATTTGCGCACAGGAGTATGGGGCGTTCATTGGGGACGTGATTATATTGCTGCCAATGAAACTACTTTTGCTGATCTGGCAAAAGAAGCAGGTTATGCCACAGGAACATTCGGTAAATGGCACAATGGTATATCGGCATGATACACTCATCATTTCATAACTAATTAGTCAAATTTAATCATTCTGTAAATTGTTTTTAATTGATATTTGCAATGTGTTTCAATTAAATAATCTGCTATGAAATTCAGTCTGTCAGAGTATATTCTGCTCATAAGTGTGTGTATATTCATTTCTTCATGTGGTTCTGTTGAAACAGAACAAAGCGATTTTGTAAAAGTCGACAATGGTGTTTTCTATATTAAAAATGAACGCTATAATTATGCAGGTGCCAATTATTGGCAGGGCATGCATCTTGGTTCAACAAAGTATGGAAACCGTGAGCAACTAAAACGCGAGTTGGATCAATTAAAAATGTATGGTATCACCAACCTGCGTATCATGGCTTCCTGCGAGGCTGACCCAGATTCGAAATACTGCATGCAGCCACCATTAATGAAGGCGCCTGGTGAATATGATGAAAATCTGTGGGAAGGATTGGATTATCTGCTGGACGAGATGGCTAAACGGGATATGAAAGCGGTATTGGTTTTAAGTAATTTCTGGACCTGGAGTGGTGGTTTTTCGCAATTCCTGAAATGGGATGGAGCCGGAGATATACCTTACCCGCAAGAGCCGGAACACGGTTGGTGGGATTACGGCCAGTATACTAAGGCCTTTTTCACCAATGAAACAACCAAAGAATGGTATTCGAATCATGTGATTGAAACAGTGAAGCGAACCAATAGTATTAATGGAATAAAATATACAGAAGATCCAACCATAATGAGCTGGCAGCTGGCCAATGAACCGCGTGGAATGGATAATAAAAAGGAGTTTGCGGATTGGATCAGGGACACGGCCGGCTTAATAAAGAGCATGGATAAAAACCACCTGGTTTCTTTAGGCTCTGAAGGAAATACACCTAATCCGGACGAAGGTCTCACTGCTATAATTGACAATGCTTATGAAGCTATTGATTATATCACCATGCACATTTGGGTGCAAAACTGGAACTGGTATACGCCAGGTCACGGCAAAGAGAAATATACTGAGATGATACATCGTTTTGATGCATACTGGAATGACCATGTTGAGGTGGCAAGGCAATTAAATAAACCACTGGTTTTGGAAGAGTACGGTTTGGCAAGAGATGCGTTTAATTATGATCCGGTAGCCTCGGTAGAAGAACGAAATAACTACTACCAATATGTATACAATAAGTTTGTAACAAATGCGCATAAGGCCGGTGCCGTTCAGGGGGTTAATTTCTGGGCCTACTCCGGTGAAGCAAGGCCACCACGTCCGGGGGAGTATTGGCAAAAAGGAGATGTGTTTGTGGGCGATCCCCCGCATGAATTACAGGGGTGGTATGGTGTTTATAATACGGATACTACAACGCTTAAACTAATTCAAAATCAATTGGGTGAGCTAAGGGATTGATTTATTGGAGGTTCTCAGTAATTAACTCAAATTAGATAAAGAGTACCAATTTATAAATAGTATGTAATCACCCCGGATGGCTACCGGGGCTTCCCTTTGCTCTTAAAAGCAAGGGGAAGTACCACACAGCAGGTGTGGGGATGGGGATTTTTACATGGTCAGATAATGATTTGTATGTTCTAATAGATACTAGTTCTGTTTCCCTCTTTAATGTATCGTCACCAACTTCTGCTGAGCTCTAAACTCACTGGGCGTGCAACCTTTTTGCGATTTAAAAGCACGATTAAAGTTAGATACATTGCTAAAGCCACAATCGTAACATATTTCCGATATATTCTTTTCTGAATCAATCAGCAGGCGGGCTGCAATTCCTATGCGCATCTCCGTTAGGTATTCTGTAAACGAGCGCTGGGTACGTTTTTTAAAAAAATGACTAAAAGCTGATGGCGACATATTTACGAGCTTGGCCACATCACCAATTTTAATCGGATTGTGAATGTTTTTAGTCAAATACTGATTAACCTGCTTTATGCGTCGGCTTTTAGTGGTGTTAAACTGTTTAACGTAAGAGGCCGATGATAAGGTCGTTTTATTACGCGAAATGGCCAGGTCGTATAGTAATGACAGCATTTCCAGAACAGAGTCAAACCCTTGTTGATGCGATAAATTCAAAATACGCTCAGTTACTTCATTTGTTGTTTGCTCCGAGAACTTAACACCCATTTTCGATTGCTCAAGCAGTTCTCTGACAGGTAAGGATAATTTACGTGATAAAAACTGTTCACTCGGAAAGGTAGGGTGAAACTGTAAAGTTATAACTTGCGCCTCTGTGGCATCACTTGTCCAGGCGTGTGGAGTGTCGGGGCCTATTAAAACAAGATCGGGTGATGAAAATTCCTGTATGGAATCGCCAATAATGCGCTTACCTTTGGCATTTAATACCAGATTTAATTCATACTCCGGATGAAAATGCACGGGAAAATCAAATTTAGCATTCGGATGGTTCATAATTACAAAAAAATCATCCGTAGATAAAGGGGCTATTTCACGTATTATTCGTTGATGCATCAGTATTTATTATTAATTACTTCTGCAAATGTAATAAAAGTATTCATAATAGTATTGTGTAGTTGTGTTATTGTTATGTATTGTAATAAGCAGAATAAGAGAGCTTAAGAGTGTGGTGTGGTAGTTATTGTGAAATGATATAAAGTAATAAATTCATAAAATCATCATATATTAGCAGATATTGTAAATATTTTGCTGTTTACCCCGCATACATTTGTAATGTGAAAATTTATTAAGAAAGACTAAAAAAAAAGTCGGTTAACGCAAAGTTGTTTTTATGAAAACTTTCTATGAAAAAATCAAAGTAGTGACCTTGTCATTGATGCTTTGTATTTT
>JAKSBD010000391.1 GCA_022361295.1 Bacteroidales bacterium | reverse complement strand
AAAGTAGATGCAAATATTTTAACCATCGAAGCTAAAGAGAAAGCTATTCATGATAGTAAGGCACATATTGACGATGTTAACGAAGACATGGCCAACGGTGTTCTTAACAAAACGCGCTATCAGGAAAGGATTGACAACGAAAAATTAATCCTTAACGAGTATGAAGTTCAACTGGCTGTTTACGAAGCTTTGGTCATTGAAGCTAAAGCAGATTTAGATGCTGAAGTTGATGCTTTTAATGCTGTTAATGAGGATTAGGAATTAGGATTCTTAAAAGCAGGGACAGGGTATTAACACTCTGTCCCTCATAAAACAACATTTTGAATTTTAATTCCAGTCCTTATGAAAAAGATAATTTTAAGTTTTACCATAGCTTTAATGTCATGTTTGGCTATGGCGCAGGAAGGATTTGGACCTAAGGCAGGCGATATTTCAGTATCACTGCAACTTGGTAAAGCAACAGATGTTTCTGACAACTTACAATACATACGTAAAAATCAGAACCTTTACCAGGTATATGCTCCATCTAACTCCGCTGTTTCGGGCAGTTCCAACTCATTGGTTAATATGATTGGAATTGAAGGTAAGTACTTTCTGTCAAACAAATGGGCCGTTCGTTTAAGTGGTATGGGGCTTATTAACAGTACGCCTGCACAGCAGGATATCCCGGGGGTTCCAAATCCTGATAATACAGGCAGTGACCTCCCATATATGAGTATTCCTGATATTGCCGATGTACCGTCAACGAGTTCATATAGCTTTATAGCCAATGCCGGTGCCGATTATTATTTTAATGTTGGGAACAACCGCTTGTTTCCTTATGCCGGTGCTCAGTTAAACTTTAACTACGGTCAGCGTAAAGACTTTACTTTACAGGATGACGATCTTGGTGAAAGGGTTTCAGAAACCTATGGACTAGGCGGTAGCCTGGTAGGTGGTATCGATTATTACCTTGCCGAAGGATTCTTTATTGGTATAGAGGTCCGGGCACTGAGCTATATGTATTCTGTCAACAGAATTTTCCCTCAGCCGGGAATGGAAGGTGCTGATGCCGATAATCATTCAACTACCATATTCTCAAATCCAATGTTCAAAATTGGTTTTAAGTTTTAATTGTGGCTAACAGGTTATCCTTTAAGGATAGCCTGTTTTTTGTTTTATAATGGCTAGGTATATGACGTTTCTCAAGCAGCTCGAAAGATATGAGCAACTGCACCAGCTAATCAGATTAAAAGCAACAGGATCACCGGATCACCTGGCCAGCAAGCTGCAAATCAGTAAAAGCATGCTTTATGTTTTACTAAATACCCTAAAAGTAAGAGGTGCACAAATCAAATATTCTCATTCTAAAAGCACCTACTACTATGTGAAACCCTTTAAAATTCACTTTGGCTAAACAATCTGAACGCATAAAAATTAATGCAACAAGCAACTTTTTTCAAAAGTCCACTAATATTAGAATCCTTT
>JAKSBD010000680.1 GCA_022361295.1 Bacteroidales bacterium | reverse complement strand
CCACGGAAGGCACGGAATAACACGGAAGACGGTTAAGGTACTGAAGGTAAAATATCCACGGAAGGCACGAAAAACACAATGTTGGAATTAACCACGGAAGGCACGGAATAACACGGAAGACGGTTAAGGTACTGAAGGTAAAATATCCACGGAAGGCACGAAAAACACAATGTTGGAATTAACCACGGAAGGCACGGAATAACACGGAAGACGGTTAAGGCAATGGAGGTGAAACAACCACTGAAGGCACGGAAAACACAATATTGGAATTAACCACGGAAGGCACGGAATAACACGGAAGCTGGTTAAGATACTGAAGGTAAAACAACCACGGAAGGCACGGAAATGCACTGAAGATGGCTAAGATACTGAAGTTGAATTAAGCGCAGAAGGCACTGAAAGACATTGACACGAGAATTGTTTGCTCGATTATCAATATGTTTTCAGTGCCTTTTGTGCTTAAATATGCTTTAATTCAATATGTATCAGCACCTCCTGCTACATAAACTTTTAATACCCCCTTTGATTACTTACAAACCTGGTATTGAGAGATTCGGCTATTTCGATTAAACGAACCATCTCTGCTTTAAAGCCATCTTTGTCACTACCACGTGCATCTAAAGCTATCTCTTTCACTACTTCATAATCCATAGTGCCTTTATACTCTGAGTCGCGCAATAACATACCGAAGGCAGCCACTGAAGCGGCAAATTTAAAATCATTATTTGCACCGTTGAACTTTTGTACTTTACCACTTACAGCCTGTTCCATCAAGATGCTTTTAGAGGAGTCAGGTTGTTTATAACGTAATTTTATGGTTAACCATTCGTCTGAGACAATAGTATTTTTACGCTCTTTTTCCTTTTGGTATTTTAACTTGTCAACCGACTTCACCCAATCCCTGCTATTTTTTGCCCCAACAGGTATAATTTCGTATAGCGCAGTAACAGTATGGCCAGCCCCAATTTCACCGGCATCTTTTTTATCATCATTAAAATCCTCATCATTTAACAAGCGATTTTCGTATCCAATTAATCTATATGCCAATATTTTTGAAGGATTAAACTCAATCTGGAATTTCACATCTTTGGCAATTGTAAATAAAGTACCACCAAACTCACTAACCAAAGTCTTTTGAGCTTCCTGTAAATTATCGATATACGCATAGTTGCCATTACCTTTATTGGCAATAATCTCCATACGATCATCTTTATAGTTGCCCATTCCAAAGCCAAGAACCGTCATAAAAATACCACTCTCACGCTCTTTTGCCACCAACTCCTCCATGGCTCCATTGGAACTTACACCAACATTAAAGTCACCATCAGTTGCCAAAATAATACGATTATTAGCATGCTCCTGGTAGTTTTCTTTAGCCAGTTTATAAGCCAGTTTTAAACCGGCTCCTCCTGCTGTTGAGCCACCGGCTTCTAATTGATCAAGTGCTTCTAATATTTGTTTCTTATTCCTGCCCGATGTTGGTTCTAAAACAACACCTGCTGCGCCTGCATACACTACAATGGATACATAATCTTCGGCACGTAATTCGTTTACCAACAGACGGAATGAAGACTTCAACAATGGCAGTTTATTGGTGCTGCTCATTGATCCTGACACATCAATTAAGAATACCAGGTTAGACGGCGGCAGGTTATCTTTTTCAATTTCGCGACCTTTCAATCCAACCTTCAGCAAATAATGCTCATCATTCCAGGGACATTCGGCCAATTCAGGTTTTACTGAAAACGGATGACTTCCATCTGGCTGCTCATAATCATAATTAAAGTAGTTGATCATCTCCTCTAACCTTACAGCATCCTTGGGTGGCAATTGACCATTGTTCAAAAACCGACGAATATTCGTATATGAGGCCCTGTCCACATCAACTGAAAAAGTGGATAATGGACTCTTAACAACTTGTTTATACCCATTTTCATTAATTGATGCATAGTTTTCGGTATTAAACTCCGCTTCATAATGATCGGCAACAAAGTATGCTGCCTGATGCTTTTGTGGCTTTTGCTTTATAGAAGAGCGCCCTCTGATTCGAATACCTTTTACTGCTCCCATCAGTGAGCGTTTTGCTGTGGTTGAATATCCGCAAACAACAACCTCCTGCACTTCACAAACATCATTTTTAAGGGTAACGTTAATCACTTTTTGATTTTTCACCTCAACATCCTGAGGCACCATTCCAATAAAGTTGAAACGCAAAATATCCTTTTCACCAACCACCTTAATGGTGTATTTCCCATAAGTATCTGTCACGGCACCATTGCTTGAAACTTTACTTACAATAGACACTCCTGGCAAAGCAGCTCCTTGCTCATCGGTAACTAATCCACTTACAATCCAGCCCTGAGCCTGAACACCAATACCTATGAGCATTAACACTGCTGCAACTAATAAAGCTTTCTTTTTCATCTTCCTAAGTTTTTGAGTTAAACACTTTGCCTATGGGATGCAGCTAATCCACCAATTCCATAAATCTTTTTAAGTTTTTTTCTACTTTTAGAAACTACAGAATTACATATGACACTTAAGTGGTTTAAAAACAAAGAGAAAAGTGATGAAGAGTTGTTGAATGCTTTTCAAAAATCGGGTAACATCGACCTTTTGGGTATGTTATTTGAGCGTTATATGCATTTAATTTATGGTGTTTGTCTGAAGTATTTAAAAAATAAAGATGATGCCCAGGATGCTGTCATTGAAATATATGAAAAGCTGGGCAAAGAATTACTTGAAAAGCAGGTTGAAACATTTAAGCCCTGGCTGTACGTTGTTACTAAGAATTATTGCCTGATGGAACTGCGAAAACAGCAGTCGCAACTTAAAAAAGCAAAAGAGTATGAAAAAAGTGAGTTGTCATTTATGGAATCGACTCAAAACATACATCTTAATAATGACAGCTGGGAGCCTGAAGAAATGGACAAACGGTTACAGGAATGCCTTGCTAAGCTAAGAGACCATCAACGCTCTTGCATTGAATTGTTTTATTTTAAAGAACTTTGCTACCAGGAAATAAGTGACAGCCTGAATATTGACCTAAAAAAAGTAAAGAGTTATATTCAGAATGGGAAACGAAATTTGAAAATTTGTATTGAGTCATACAGTGAGTAAAAAGAAACAACATAGAAGCACAGATGCGTCTGAATTTCAAAAGTATTTAAACAATGAAATGTCGGGCACAGAAGCCAATGCCTTTGAACGACAACTACTCAATGATTCGTTTGAAGCAGATGCTCTTGAAGGTCTTTCTATGCTTGATAACTCAACGCTGGACAGCGATCTGGACAGCCTCAAAACAAAGCTTAAAAGGCAAACTACTGTTTTTTGGAGACTTCCTGCATTTTATGCCGCGGCATCTGTCGTATTGTTGTTTGGCATTATCTCATCTCTATGGTTATTGGTACCCGATGAGCGCACGCTTGTATCTGACAGCCAGTTAACACATGAGCATAAAAAAGAACCTGCTCCTGAACCAGAGGACAGCTTTATACAAAAGGAGTTTATCCAGATCGAAGAGAAGGAAGCTGCTATTGTTACAGAAAAAGCCATAAAACAGAAAACCCAGGCTTCCAAAGCAGAATCGGGTCCCACACTTGCTAAGAAATCAAGTACCAGGGCAACTAAACTGCAATCAAAAAGTAATTTTCAACTGCGCGACTCAGAAGCTTTTGCCATCAAAGCCCCTAAATACGACACTAACACAAGTCGGGTTGAAGAAGAAGTCATGACTGTTGATTATGGTACACTTGAAGGGGAATCGTTTCTGGGCCAAAAAGGCACAAACAGTGAGGAACTCAAAGTTGTAAAAGGTAAAGTAATGGACAGAAACAGGGAACCATTGCCAGGTGCTACGATTAATGTGCGTGGCACTCAGATTGCTGCGGTAGCTGACATGGATGGTCATTACCAAATGAAAGTTCCTGTAAAAGACACTTCTAAACCCCTTGATGCTTTTTACATTGGTTTTGTTTCACAAGAATCAGATTATCCTAAAGCTGATTCGATCAACTTTATGTTGCAGGAAGACTATATGGCATTGAGCGAAGTTGTAACCGTTCAATCAAGTGAAGAAGAAGAGCGTCGTATTAAAGAGTTTATTAATGCTGAACCTGAAGGAGGACTCGAAAAATACATCAGTGATATAGAAACATCATTGCGTTACCCTGCCAGCGGAAGTGGTAAGAAGGAACAGATTACAGCCTTAATTACCATCAATATTCGTGGGGAAATCAAAAACATTGAGCTCAGAAGAAGTCCGGGTGAAGCATATTCTGTTGAAACCATCCGCGCTATTCGCAATGGAGCAGACTGGCATCCTGCCACTAAAAAAGGATTCCCGGTTGAAGACACTGTAAAAATAAAATTACGCTTTATTCCCAAGGGTAAATAATTATTTTTATTGAGCAAGCAACCTTTTATATTTGCACTTGTCTTATAAAGCAAAAACCTAACATGCAATCACACCTAACCAAACTGTTTATCCTATTTTTTGTTTTACCAATTTTGAGTTGCGACCCGAACAGTTACATTACTAAAAAGCAACATTTCAAAGATGAGTATACGCTTCTTAAAGTTGAAGCGCCAAAATATACTTTCCCAAACAACCAGCACAAAAACCTGATAAGCATCTCATTTCCTAAACAAAATGAGTTTAATCTGCAATTATCCAATACATCCTGCGGAGGTAAATATGAGGCAACTACTGATGGAGATATTAAATTTTATCGTACAAATTGTTACACCAGTTGCTGTGAAACAAAGTGGGATGAATACGTCCTCACCCTGTTAAAAAATGTATCCAGTTATGATGACAGTGAGAGCAACAAGTTAATGCTCTTTATTAATGATAATAACTACCTGATATTAGAGAGCAACAGTAAGCCTGCCATAAGTAGTCGCTAACTTACAGGCTTTGTAATATCTCTTTCACACTCATTCGTGTTTTATAGTTTTTATCAAAATGCCGGTTTGTGACCTTACCATTCTGATCGATTATATAAGTGGCCGGTACTGGTAATGCCCTGTCTTTATTACCGCTTGCTTTGTTAATATCAATGCCGTATGTTTTATAGGCTGCAAACTTTGTTTTACTCATTGTAAAAGTCACATCGTAAGCATCCATTATCTTATGCTCTTCATCATAGATAACAGAAAAGGAAGCATTGGATTTCTCTAATGTTTTTGCAATCTCTTCATTCTTCTCCGGTGTTATCGCTATTACTTTAGCTCCTTTATCATTAATCATCTGTAACGAATCCTGCAATGCAGACATATGGCGATTACAATACGGACACCATTGCCCGCGATAAAACACCAGCACAACAGAATGTGTTTTTAGTTCTTTAGCTAAATCTACTGCGTAACCATTTTGATCATCTGCCACAAACACAGGAGCCTTTTGGTTAATTTGTATACCTTCCTGTGCAGTCAATTTCATAACCCCCAGAAATAAAACCGTAAAAAAAACAACACTTTTTCGCATGCTATAAGTATTTGATAGTTTAATATTTATTGCCTCACTCAATTTGAAAAGAAAAACTTCATAAACATCATTAGTAAGTGCATTATTCGCCACATCTGTCTTACTTTTGTAACAACAGATTATTAACAAAACACCTATAATATGAAAAAGTTTGTCATACTTGCATCAATTGCACTGTTAAGCATTTCTACATTTGCTCAAGATCGTATTGCCATTGGATTGAAAACTGGGTTTAACTCAACTAAAATAAAGTTAAGTGATATTCCTGATGGAGAAACAATAAAGAATGAGGCAAACAGTGGTTTCTTGTTTGGTGCTTATGGTCGTTTAAGGCTTCTTGGTAATTTAACCTTCCAACCAGAATTATATTACGCTAAAAAGCAGAGTGATATCAGCGCGGTTATTATTGAAGGAGAACCAAAACAATCTTTTGAAATTACTTACCATACCTGGGATATTCCATTATTGGTTAATGTTCGACTACTTGATTTAAAAGTTGCCAGTATCTATGGTGTCGCTGGTCCTGTTGCATCTTTCAATGCCAAAACCAAAACAGATCTGCCAGGATATGAAGATGTAGATAACGCAAACTGGACTTTTCAGGCTGGTGCAGGTGTTGAATTCTGGAGACTAACTGCTGATGTACGTTATGAGTGGGGTATGAAGGATATTTCAAACGTAGATATTGGACAAAAAACGGATGTATTAACCTTTGCCCTTGGTTTTAAACTGTTTGGAATATAAAACATGAAATTCTAATTCAATCAAATACTCAAATCTATGTTAGCCGGATTCCATTGGGATTCGGCTTTTTTATTTCTATCAATACCGTATTAACTGAACCATTAAACCCCTGCCAATCAGAGACAATAACTTTACTTTCTACATATCATTACTTAAATTAGTTTAAATTTTGTACCAGCTTAATTATATAACTATGAAAAGAGTATTTGTGATGTGCATGGCAATAGCTATGCTTGGCCTTGTTTCAAATGCAAGTGCCAGAAATGAAGGACCGGATGGCAGAGGAATCAGGGCCGGATGGCAAAGTAGTTTTATTTCAATTGGTAACCAGGAATTAGATGAATCGTCAAACGGCTTTTATGCTGGTTTCTTCAAGAGTAACAACATTGGTGTGAGCCTCTTAAAGCTTGATTCGGGTATTGAGTATTACCAAATCAATGGTAAAGCCAATACGGATTTAAATTTAAATACTGAATTAAAGCTGCACTATTTGAGTGTTCCCATAGCCCTAAGGGTAAAATTGGGTCCTGTATATGGATTGGCAGGATTAAATGGTGCTGTTAAGCTGGGTGGTGACTTTACATTTCTTGGTGAAGATATTGGAGTAAGTGACATTTCAACCTTTGATGCGGGAGCACATTTGGGTGTTGGTTTTAAGTTTCTAATGCTGGGCGTTGAAGCTAAATATACCTGGGGATTGGTTGATATGATGGATGATGTTGATTCGAAAACTGAATATTTGCAATTAGGAGCTGTATTGTTTTTCTAAATGAACTGTAAGATTTTAGAGAAAGCTTGTTTCATTATGGAACAAGCTTTTTTTCATTAAAACAGCTTACCATCATGCCTATTTAATAACTATACAACAAACTAAAAGAATCTATTAACCTGAGGTCGAAATTTAATGTCGAACTCAGGTTTTTATTATTTAATAAAAGTATCACCAATGGAAAATTGAGCCAATTATCATTTAATAAAAACCTAAAATGGAAAAAAGAAGCAATTATTATTTAGTAAAAGCGTCTCCAATGGAAAAAACAGCCAATTATCATTTGATAAAAGCCTCAAAATGGAAAAAAGAAGCAATTATCATTTAGTAAAAGCGTCTCCAATGGAAAAAACAACCAATTATCATTTGATAAAAGCCTCAAAATGGAAAAAAGAAGCAATTATCATTTAATAAAAGCGTCTCCAATGGAAAAAACAGCCAATTATCATTTGATAAAAGCCTT
>JAKSBD010000266.1 GCA_022361295.1 Bacteroidales bacterium | reverse complement strand
TTGAACTGTTAATTTGTCGAATCGTTGAACTGATAAAATGTCGAATTGTCGAATTGCTTAAAAAAATTAACCGCAAAGCCGCTGAGATGCAAAGTTTTCTATTAGTTGAACTGTGTATTTGTCGAACTGTCGAATTGAACAATTGTTGATTTGTCTATTTGTAAATTCGTCGAACTGTATATTTATTAGAGGCTGCCTAATGTTCTGTTGTTAATCGTCTAACAGTCTAATTGATAAGTAAGCTGCAAATAAAGGGCCGTTAGACCTGCAACGTCAACCACCCCTCACATCTAATTAAATTACTATCTTCGTACTATGATTTCAGAAACACCCAAGCAGAAAATCCTCATTTTTATCGATTGGTATTTACCTGGCTATAAAGCCGGCGGACCGGTGCGCTCCATGGCTAATATGGTGGAGTATTTAAAGGAGGATTATGAGTTTTATATTATCACCCGCAATACCGATTATACCGAATCAAAACCTTATACCAGTGTCAAAAGTAACTGCTGGGAGCCTTTTATTGATAATGTAAAGGTATTCTATGCAGATGTAGCCCTTCAAAACAAAGCGACTTTCACGAAGCTTATTGGTGAGGTCAATCCCGATATAGCTTATATCAATGGGGTGTACTCATGGAAATTCTCCATCCTGCCGCTGATTGTGGCCAAAAAGGCTAGGCTTAAGAACGTCATTGTTGCTGCCAGGGGTATGCTGGCACAAAGTGCCATTGATGTAAAAGGAGGGAAGAAGAAGCTATTCCTTAAAGCGGCTCGTATGGCGGGTCTTTATAAAAAGGTGGTGTTTCATGCAACGAATGAGAAGGAGAAACAGGATATAAATGGGGTATTAGGTGCAGGGTTAAAGGTACAGGTAGCTGATAACCTGCCAAAGAAGGCGTTACCAGGTGTTAAATCCATCGAAAAGAATACAGGTGAACTGAAGCTGGTAAGCCTGGCACGCATAGCCCCGGAGAAGAATACCTTGTTTGCCCTTGAGCGACTGGCTGAGCTGCCAGATTTTAACGGAAGCATCCGGTTTGACCTGTTCGGACAGATATACAACGAAGACTACTGGCAACAATGCCGGAACGTTATTGCACAGCTTCCGTCTAATATAACAGTAGAACATAAGGGTACTGTTGATGCCGAACTGGTAGGAGAGACCATTCAGAATTACCATGCCCTATTTATGCCAACACGGGGAGAGAACTTTGGACATGTCATTCTGGAAAGTCTAAGCGCAGGTCGCCCTGTATTAATTAGCGATCAGACACCGTGGAGGGGATTGATGAGTGAGATGAGTGGATGGGACCTAACATTAGAAATGAGAGGAGAGACCCCGATAGCTATCGGGGGAGAGGTGAGTAAGAACACTCAAGATAGTGACTGGTGCACTGTGCTTCGTGCATTAACGGAAATGGAGCAGGTGGTGTTTGATAGTTGGTGTGAGGGAGCCAGGAAGAGGGCAGAGGGCTTTGTGAATAACGCAGTATTAAAAGAGCAGTATGTAGAACTGTTTAGATAAGGTTTGAAACCTGTCAGCGTTCTTTGAACCTGACAGCGTTGAAAAGCGTCGCGAAATATTATTTAGGTGAAAGAAATAAGGTATAGGGTATAAGGTTTAAGGTATAGGGTATAAGGTTTGAGGTACAAGGTATAGGGTTTAAGGCTTAAGGTGCAGGGTATTGGGTGATGGGTATGAGGTTAATTAATATTTATATGATATGGGTAATTTTCAGGAGTTAAAGGTATGGCAGAAAGGAAAAGACCTTGCTGTATACATATATAAGTTGACACAAGGTGGTCCCTTATCTAAAGATTATGGATTAAAGGATCAGATGCAGCGTTCTTCGGTGTCAATTCCTTCTAACATTGCTGAAGGGGATGAATTGAATACCAGCAAACAGGCTATCAATCACTTTTATATTGCTAAAGGCTCTTCTGCCGAACTATTGACCCAATCGATTATAGCCCATGAAATCGGTTATATCAATAAAGAAGTTTATCTTCACATCAAAGAAGAATGTGAAAGTATTTCTTCAATGTTATATAAACTAATACAAGTAAGAATCAAGAATATAAAATAAGACAAAAAATAGGTACAAGGTGCACGGTGTAAGGTTAAAGGTATGAGGTACAAGGTTAAGGGTATAAGGTTAAAGGTATAAGGTTAATGGTTCAAGGATTCCTTAAACCTTAGACCTCAAACCCTAAACCCGTAAAATGTGCAAGGACTACCCTAAACCTCAAACCTCGGAATAGTAAAGAATTGAGTATTCTTTACTATTTCAGCTTAATCCTAAACCTCTTTTTATTATGTGTGGAATTAACGGAATAATATCAACTATAACAGATAAACAGGCGCGTTTGTCGCGGATGAATGCAGCGATGCAACATCGGGGGCCGGATGATGAAGGAACCTATATAGATGAGCAGGTGGCATTGGGGCATCGGCGTCTGATGATTATCGATTTATCGCCTGCCGGACATCAGCCCATGACAACGCCTGACGGTCGTTATACCATGGTGTTCAACGGGGAGGTGTATAACTATCTGGAGATTAAGAAGGAACTGGATTACCCCTTTAAATCCACTACCGACAGTGAGGTGATACTGGCGGCGTGGCAAAAGTGGGGTGCCGATTGTGTTAAGCGTTTTAATGGTATGTTTGCTATTGCCATATGGGATCATACTGAAAAGCAACTAAATCTGGTGCGTGATCGCATGGGTATTAAACCCATCTATTGGCATTATAAGGACGGTCAGCTGGTTTTCTCATCCGAGATGAGATCATTGCTGGCTTCTGGCATTCCTGCCAAAGAAATTGATTCGGACAGCCTGGTGGATTACCTGCGCTATCAAACGGTACAGGCACCTGCAACCATCTTAAAGGATGTGTATATGCTGAAGGCTGGTCATATACTGAGCTTTAAAGCCGGTGCACAGCCTGTGTTGAAGGAGTTTTGGCGACCTCAGATTAAAGCAACTGGTGATTTTAGCTATGAACAGGCGAAAGAAGAGGTGCGCAGCCTGTTCTTTAAATCGGTTGAGCGACGCCTGGTGGCCGATGTGCCATTTGGTGCTTTCTTATCGGGTGGTATCGACTCCAGTGCTATAGTGGGAGCCATGGCAAGGGTATCCAATGCGCCTGTCAAGACTTTTAATATCTCCTTTGCCGAAGAGGAGTTCAGTGAGGCTAAGTACGCCCGTCATATAGCGGAACTCAATGGTACCGACCATACGGAGATAAAACTATCGCCCGCCGATTTCCTGAATTACCTGCCCGAGGCATTAAAAGGCATGGATCATCCCAGTGGCGACGGTCCCAATACCTGGTTGGTGTCTAAAGTAACAAAAGAGGCGGGGGTGACAATGGCTTTATCCGGTCTGGGTGGTGATGAGCTATTTGCGGGTTATGCTATCTTTAAGCGCATGCAGTCCCTCCATGGCAAGCAATGGTTATGGAGGTTGCCTCAAGCTTTACGTAAAGGAATGGGGGAGTTGCTTTGTAAAGCCAAACCGGGTGTGGCTTCAGCTAAGATGAAGGCCTTACTGGGCATGGCTGATTATGACTTTGCCAATGTTTTCTCTATATCACGCCAGGCTTTGCTGGACGATCAATTGGGTGGATTATTAAACCGCGATGTATTGCCTGATCATAAGCCGGCCGGCTATTTGCAGGATTTAATTGTCAATGATGCTCAACATGTGTTGAGTAATGTGTCCATTGGTGAGTTAAGCACTTATATGCAGAATGTATTGTTACGCGACAGTGACCAGATGAGTATGGCACATGCCCTGGAGGTAAGGGTGCCCTTCCTGGATCATGAACTGGTTGAGTACATGCTTGCCTTGCCTGATGGTATTAAATACCCGGTAACGCCTAAAAAACTTCTGGTGGACAGCATGCCCGACTTGTTACCCGATTACATTGTTAATCGCCCTAAGATGGGCTTTACCTTCCCATGGCGTCACTGGCTGAAGAATGAATTACACAGCTTTGCGGATGAACGACTATCCAGCCTGGCAAAGCGCGACTTCGTTAATGAGTCGGCTGTACAGGACTTGTGGAAGCAGTTTAAGAACGATGACCCGACGGTGACGTTTTCGCGTATCTGGCCGTTGGTGGTGTTGGAGGAGTGGTTGACAAATTAGGGTTAAGGGTTTAAGGTTTAGGGTTAAAGGTTTAGGGTTAAAGGTTAGAGGTTTAAGGTTAGGGGTTTAAGGTATAGATAACATTTAAACGCTGTCAGGTACAAGTACGCTGACAGGTTTTACGGGAAAGGTTAAAATACGAAAGTTATAATAGTAATAATTGATAAAAATGAGGAACTGAGGAAATGATAAAATTGAGGAACAACAATTACTCAACTCCTCAATTACTCGATTTATCAACTCCTCGATTCATCAACAATAAAAAATAAAAACATGTACACCTTTGCTTTTGAGAAATTAGATGTCTGGCAATTGAGTCGACAGTTTGTAACAAAAATATACAAGGTAACAGCTGATTTTCCTGAAGAAGAGAAATTTGGTTTGGTCAGTCAGATTCGACGGGCAGCTGTTTCAATTCCTTCAAATCTTGCAGAGGGCAATGCTCGTTTATTAAAAGATGATAAAGCACGCTTTTTTCAAATAAGTTATTCGTCATTAATGGAGGTTATTAACCAATTAATTATTTCTTTTGACCTCGGATATATAAATGAAAAACAATTAAACGAACTTAGAGTTGATAGCAGTGAGTTAAGCAATAAGATTAACGCCTTGTATAAGAGCGTTAAAAATCGATGAACAGATAATAATGAGGAATCGATAAACTGAAAAATTGAGGAACTGATAAAACTGAGTAGGTGAGGAAGTGATAAAAATGAGGAAGTGAAAAATTGAGGAACTGAGGAACTGAAGAAATGAGTAACTACATTTACTCGACTTATCAATTACTCAACTCCTCGATTCATCAACTCCTCGACTCCTCAATTACTCAATAATCCAACTCCTCAATTACTCGATTCATCAACTCCTCAACTCCTCAATAAAAAACATGAAAAAGAATATACTATTTCTATATACAGAGTTGGCAGGTTACTTTGTAGCTTGCATTAATGAATTGGCGAAACAGGAGGATGTGAAGGTGCATGTGGTGCGCTGGCCTGTGAATAAGGAGGCGCCTTTTCAGTTTAATATTGATGAGCGCATTAGCATCTATGAGCGCGATGAGTATAATGACTCGTCCTTATTGGAGAAGGTGAATGGCATTGAGCCGGACATTATCATCTGCAGCGGATGGGTGGACAAGGGCTATGTCAATATTTGCAAGCAGTATAAAGGGCAGGTGCCGACGGTGATGTCAATGGATAACC
>JAKSBD010000678.1 GCA_022361295.1 Bacteroidales bacterium | reverse complement strand
TAGAGGATTTATCAAAAAAGAGATTTTTAGGAATAAAATTATAACATTAGTAATAAAAACAACCGTTCTTTGACATATTGACAAAAGTTCAGCTCACAAGATAATGGTACAAGCAGCCGCCTGCTACTAACCGGCTAGGCCCCCGCTCCCGCGCGAATCCCTTCGCGTGGTCCATCTAATTATCAATAACATACCGCATTTATACGTGCAGCTTTTATTATATTTGATATTATGAGTCGTAATTATAAATTTTATAATCCGGAAGGTGTTTATTTTGTAAGCTTTGCAGTCGTAGAGTAGTTGGATGTTTTCACACGTAATGAATACAAAGATATTCTACTTGATAGTCTGGCATTTTGTCAGCAAAAGAAAGGGATGGAACTATTTGCATGGTGCATAATGACCAATCATTTGCATTTAATATTTAGAAGCATTCAAGGTCAGAAACCTGAACTGCTATTAGGCGATTTTAAACGGTTTACAAGCAATGAAATCATAAAAGCAATAAAGAATAATCCGAGAGAAAGTCGCAGGGAGTGGCTGATAGAGCATTTTGAGAAAGCCGCATTAAAATCATCAAATGTCAATAAATGCCAGTTTTGGCGACATGACAATAAGCCGATTGAGTTATGGAGTAATAAAGTAATAGATGAGAAGATTAACTATATACATAATAATCCGGTAGATGAAGGTTTGGTATTTCGACCTGAGGATTATGTGTATAGTAGTGCACGAGATTATAGTGGAGAGAAAGGATTGTTGGATGTTATTGTAATAAAGTGATTTGTATAAACCACGCGAAGGGATTCGCGCGGCAGCGGGGTAGTTGGCAACACGGTAAAGAAATGAAGCAAAGTGCTGAGGTAATATTGGAGTATGGGCTTGCTATTTATTCAAGTAACGTTAAGTTCGATAAACTCGTAATAACCCTCGCTCCTGCGCGAATTCAGGTGGTTCATTTAATTATCAATATTATACCGCATATATACATACAGCTTTTATTATTTTTGATATTATGAGTCGCAATTATAAAGTTTATAATGCGGTAGATGATGGTTTGGTATTGCGACCTGAGGAT
>JAKSBD010000677.1 GCA_022361295.1 Bacteroidales bacterium | reverse complement strand
TGCCTGGCTTGTTCTCTCTTAAAACTATTGTCTCCGGACTTATGCGCTCAAGAAGAATAGTTAATCGTTCATAGGCTTGCAGTCGTGTTGGTATTAATTCTTTATATGTGCTGTTGGCCAATTCCAGTTCTTTTAATTTGAGGTTGTGCTTTAGGAACCATCTTAATAAGATTAGGAGTGGAGCGGCTACTAGTATTACAATGGCTGCTATTTTAAGTAATTCATCTAAGGCAATCATATGTGTGAAAATTATATGGTTTTCTATTGAGCTTGTTAAATTGTAAAATAATAATTCAAAGTTATAGAGGTTGAAAATTATTTGATTCGAAATTTATAAATAAATAAAAGTGTATATGTGTAAGTAAAAAATAATAAATTTTAAACTTGTATATGCTCGTAATAGTTGGTTGCTTATGATTTTTAACTAATTTTGTTGCTATTCGAATGCAAGATATAAAATGTTTTGCTTCGAGTAGAGTTGAGAATAAATTATGTCATTATAAGTAATAGGAGAGTATATTGATGAGTATTGATGTTGTTTCAAACCGAATTAAAGCATTGTCTGAGTCGCAAACTATTCAGATGAACCAGAAAAGCAGGGAGTTACAGGAGAGCGGAGTTGATGTAATCAACCTTACCCTGGGTGAGCCTGATTTTAATACACCTGAGCATATTAAAGATGCGGCCATTAAGGCAGTAAATGATAATCTCTCTCATTATCCTCCTGTAGCCGGTTTTCCTGCATTGAAAAAGGCAATTGCCGATAAACTCGAAAAAGATAATGGCTTATCGTATTCACCAAATCAGATTGTTGTTTCCGGTGGAGCTAAGCATAGCTTGGCTAATGTATTACAGTGTATTGTTAATGCGGGTGAAGAGGTGATTATACCTGCTCCGTATTGGGTGAGTTATATTGAATTGGTTAAACTGGCTGAAGGGACACCTGTAATTGTTGAAGCTGGGGTTGATGCTAAGTTTAAGATTACGCCTCAGCAATTGGAAGAAAGTATTACGCCTAAAACAAAAGCTATATTATTCAATTCACCATCAAATCCAACTGGTAGCATTTATAGTCAGGAGGAGTTGAAAGCTTTGGCAGTGGTTTTGGAAAAACATCCTCATGTTTATATAATTTCTGATGAAATATATGAAAAAATCAATTTCGTTGGAAAGCATATGGGCCTGGCTGAGTTTGATTCACTGAAGGAGCGTACAATTGTTATTAATGGAGTGTCAAAGGGCTATGCTATGACAGGCTGGCGTATTGGTTATATTGCTGCTCCTGCTGATATTGTTAAAGCGGTTACCAAGCTTCAGGGGCAGTTTACATCCGGCGTTTGTGCCATTGCACAGGCGGCATCAATTCAGGCCTTTGTGGGTGATCAGCAGTGTGTTGAAGATATGCGTGTTGCTTTTAATAAACGACGTGATTTAGTGTTGGGTATTGTTAAGGGTATTCCAGGTTTCAAAGTGGCTGTACCTGATGGTGCTTTCTATATTTTCCCTGATGTGAGTTATTACTTTGGGAAAAGCAATGGTAAATACACGATCAACTCATCTATGGATTTATGCATGTATCTTTTGGAGGATGCGCATGTGGCCTCTGTTCCGGGAAGTGCATTCGGAAGTAGTAATTGTGTACGTTTTTCATATGCAGCAGCTGATGAAAAGTTGGTAGAAGCTTTTAATCGTGTCAAAGTTGCCCTGGCTCAGTTAAAATAGATAAAGAATTAGAATATTGATTAGCCCCGGATGTCACACTCCGGGGCTTTTTTCTAATGTTATGCCAAGTTTTGTTTAATTATCAGGTAATTAAACCCATTAGGACTCTTCGGAGGTTGGGATAAGTTTTTCTGAAAAATCAGAGTAGCTTATTCTAAACTTTCAGAATAGTGCATTCTAACTTTTCAGAATAGTACATTCTAACTTTTCAGAATAGTACATTCTAAACTTTCAGATCATTCAGTCTGAAAAATCAGATATGGTTCGGCGCTGTTGGTAAAAGCAAAAACCTTTGTTCGTTGTTTAATCGTGGTCATATTAATTGTGTAAAGGCGCTAAGATTTCAACAGTTTACCTGTTGATAAGTAATGGTTTTATATCCGGTAAAAAAATTGTTTCTTTGATTGTTGAAATTAGGGCCCGGATAGTGTGTTGGAACTTCGAAATGGAGGTTCAAAACCCTTAAGATTTTCTGCTACATGCTACGGGTTAAACGTATTCATTGATTTGATATGAGTAAGCAGCCCATAAAAAGTACAAATACCGAAGGTAACATTATCGAATTCAGAAATGCCTGTATTCGCCAGCAGGAACATTTGATTTTACAGGATGTGAACTTTAGCATACAGCCTGGCGAATTTGTTTATCTGATTGGTAAAGTGGGAAGTGGTAAGTCAAGTTTGCTAAAAACGATGTATAAAGAGTTGCCATTGGAAGAAGGCTACGGTTTTGTTGCAGGTTACCCGCTTAAGTCAATTAAAGGTAGTCAGGTGCCATTGTTAAGGCGCAAAATGGGTATTGTTTTTCAGGATTTCCAGTTGTTATCAGATCGTAGCGTATACGATAACCTGATGTTTGTACTTAAAGCGACAGGCTGGAAGGATAAGAAAGACATGGATAAGCGCATTCGTGATGTCTTGTCACATGTTGATATGGTTCATAAGGGCTATAAAATGCCCCACCAGCTTTCAGGTGGTGAACAACAACGTATTGGAATTGCACGCGCATTGTTAAATTCTCCCGATTTAATATTAGCAGATGAGCCAACCGGTAACCTTGATCCGGATACCTCTGATGAATTAATGCAGTTGTTAAAGAAGATATGCTTATCTGGTAACACCGTGATAATGGCAACGCATAATTATAACCTGCTAAAGAAATTTCCCGGAAGAACTATTCGTTGTGAAGACACGCGCTTGTTTGAATCTAAACAGGAGGAGATAGATTTTGATTTACTTGATTAAGTAATATATAAAAGTAGTGTCTATGAATAATTAGTTGCCAGACTTTTCCGCTTGAGCACTTTTGTTATCTTTAGGCACCATATTATTCGTAAGAGAATAAAAATAGGAAATCAACGTTTTAATTATTAAAACATAACTTAAAGGCCTTATCCTTATGATGAGAAAAATCGCATTATTGCTTTTTGTCAGCCTTGTGCATTGTTCTTTTGCACAACAATCACTCAAATTTGATTCACCAAATAAACGATACGAACGAGGCATGGATATGTATCGTTTGGGTAAGTATGGTTTAGCACGTATTAATTTTAATAAATTCGTTGATGAAGCGAATGGCGATAATTCATCGCTTGTGGCCGAAGCCGCCTATTTATCACGTGTTTGTGCTCAAAAGCTCGAAAATGAAGATGTAAAGTACTTATGGGAGAGCTACCTTGAAGAGTATCCATACAGTAGTCGACTGCATTATGCCAAAATGAACCTGGGTGAATTTTACAAAGAGCAGAAGAAATATAAACAAGCGTCACGTTGGTACGACAAGGTAAAGGCCACGGCACTTGATAAGGAAACGCAGGTTGAATATTATTTTTCAGCAGGCTATGTGCTGTTTATGCTTGATGATTATGATGCGGCCCTGGTTAAGTTCAATAAAATTAAAGGAAGAGATAATAAATACAGTTCATCGGTACAGTATTATTATGCCCATATTCAATATCAAAAAGGGAATTATCAAACTGCCCTTGACGAGTTTAAGAAAATAGAAAACGATAAAGGCTTTAAAAAGGTCATTCCTTTTTATATTGCACAAATCTATTATTTGAAAGAGGATTATGACGGCGCAATAAAATATGCTGAACCTTTAACGCAGGAAGGAACAAGGTCGCGCCAGGCTGATATGAACCGAATTGTTGCCGATTCTTATTATGCACAAAAGAAGTATGAAAAGTCAATAGGGTATTATCAGAAAGTAATTAAACTGTCAGAAAAGCCCCTCAGATCAGATTATTATCATTTGGGTTTTGCGAATTATTTTATCAAAAACTACGAAGAAGCTGTTAAAGGTTTGTCTCAAGTAACATCAGGAGATGATATTATGGCACAAAATGCCCATTATCATCTTGGTGATTGCTATTTGAAGCTGAACGATAAAAAACGAGCGCGTGTTGCTTTTGAGGCAGCATCTAATAATGAGTTTGATAAAGGCATTCAGGAAGACGCTTTATTAAATTACATCAAGTTAAATTATGAGTTGTCTTATTCTCCATTCAATGAAATCATCAATTCTTTCATGCGCTTTATTGAGTTGTTTCCTGAAAGTGATAAAATAGATGAAGCTTACGAATATTTGGGTAAAGCCTTTCTGACTACTAAGAATTATCGTGAGGCTTTGGCTTCGATGGAAAAGATACAACGCAAAACGGGTGATGTATACAGGGCTTTACAACGTGTAGCCTATTTTCGCGGATTAGAGCTGTTTACAGACCTGAATTTTAGCGAAGCAATTGAGTTTTTCAACTACAGCCTGAAATATGCAGAGTATGACAAATCGTTAAAAGTGGGCGCTTATTACTGGCGAGGCGAAGCTTATTACCGAATGGGTAATTATTCAAAAGCTATTCTTGATTTTCGTGAATATATTTTCCAGCCGGGATCCTATGAAATGAAGGAGTTTCCTATTGCCCATTACAATATTGCTTATTCTTACTTCAAACAAAAAGAATATGCGGAGTCATTAAGTTGGTTTCGAAAATATATAAAGATGACTGATCAGCGTGACAGAATTATGTTGGGTGACGCTTATAATCGTGTGGGTGACTGCTACTATGTCAACCGTCAGTTTTCACAAGCTGTTAAAAACTACGATCTGGCATCTGCCATACCTGAAGGTTCTCCGGATTATGCCATGTTTCAGAAGGCATTTTGCTTAGGCCTGATGAAGCAATATAATGATAAGATTTCTGTGCTGGATAATATGATCAACCGTTATCCGACTTCGCCATATGTTGATGATGCCTTATATGAAACAGGACGATCATACGTAGCATTGGGTAATAATGACAGAGCCGTTTATTATTATAAATCAACAAAAGAGAAGTATCCGAAAGGCAGTTACGCAAAAAAAGCAATGCTTCAGTTAGGTTTGGTATATTATAATAATAGCGAGCCTGACAATTCAATGAAATTCTACAAGCGTGTCGTTAATGAGTATCCGGGTACAGAAGAGGCAGAAGATGCTTTGGTCGGAATCCGTAACATCTACATGGACAGGAATGATCTGGCCGGTTATATGAAATATACTGGCTCGCTGGGAGCTTTTGCACAGGTTGGCGAACGAGAGCAGGATAGCCTGATGTTTGTATCGGCCGAGCGTTTTTACATGCAAAGCGATTGTGACAGAGCTATCAGTCATTTTAAAAACTATCTGAATAAGTTCCCTGAAGGTAAGTTTGTGCTAAATGCTCATTTCTATAAGGCAGATTGTCAGTATAAGGTTGGTGAATATACTGATGCGTTGAGTTCTTTTGAATATGTTGCCCAACGCGAAAGAAGCTTGTTTACTGAAGAGGCATTAATCCGCATGGGAGAGCTGCTTTATCAGCAAAATGATTATCGTAAGGCTTATGAGAGCTTCAATAGACTGGAACTTGAGGCTGAGATTACTGAAAACAGATTGGAAGCCAAGATTGGTAAGATGCGTTGTTTGGTTAAAATGGATCAGCCTAAGGAATGTATAAAAGCAGCTGAAAACTTATTAACCACGGCCAAGATTGCTGATGAAATTAAACGTGAAGCTATTTTTAATAAGGCCAAAAGCTATCAGCAACTTGGTGATACTGAAAAAGCTTTTGAAAATTACCAATTGGTTTCATCCAATACTAAGAGTGTTGAAGGTGCCGAAGCAAAATACCAGGTGGCTCAAATGTTGAGTGACAGAGGAGATAAAGAAGCCTCGGAGAAGGAGATTTTTGATTATATAGATAAAGGCACTTCCCATCAATACTGGCTGGCACGTAGCTTTATCTTATTAGCTGAAATATATAATGACCGTGGAGAGACTTTCCAGGCTATTCAATATTTACAAAGTATTAAGGATAATTACGAAGGTGAAGATGATATTGAGCAGCGTGTTGATGCTTATCTGAAAAGCTGGGATACGAAGGAAAAGGATGCTACAGACACCGAAACGATTAATGTTGGATAATTGATTAGACAATGAGATATTATTATATAGTTTTTATCACAATTGTAGTGGCTGCCTTTAATACAAGTAAGGTGGTTGCTCAGGAAGAAATTAACCAGGATGTTAAAGTAGTTAAAGCATATACACCTACGGTATCTGATGCCTTTAAGGTGAGTTATATGCCTGCTCTGAATGACTCTTCATCGTTTACTACCAATTTTAACTATCGCATTCTGAGTACGTCGGTTGCTACAGACTATCAGCCAGCACCAATTTCAGCTGCTAAAATTAATACGAGGCGAAAAGAGTATTTACATAAGTCCTACATAAAAGGCGGTGTAGGTAACTATAGCTCTGTTTTAGCCGAGTTAGGTTATAATATACTTGAAAATGAGAAGTATGTGCTAGGCCTTAATGTCGGTCACTTAACATCGATGGGCGACTTAAAACTGGAAGATGATAACACCGTAGATGCTCCTTTTCATGATACATGGGCTGCAGCTGATTTTAAGCACTTTTTTGATGATAAAACCTTAAGCGTCAACCTGGGTTTTAACCACAATAAATACAAGTATTACGGTTATCAAACACTTAATGCAGGTGATATGTATTGGTTGTCTGACGGAACATTATCGCCGGGCGTGACTTTTCAACAGGATGAAGATCAGCGCTTGTCTGGATTTAACGTCAGTATTGGCCTGAAAAACAATGAGACAGATAAGCGTAAAACCCGATATGCACTTCAGGGAGGGTTCTCTACTTTTGGCAATCTTACCGGAGTTAATCAGTTTGGTGTTAAACTCAACGGAAGTTTATCAAAGCCAATTAACGACCTGGCTTTTGATATCAGCGGTGCAATTGAAAGTTACAGCACCAGTGTTCCTGACACGATTGGACCAATGTATACCTTTAATGATCGTTCGCAAACAATGATCAGGGTGAATCCTGCCATCAACTTTAAGTTTGACAGAGCCAGTTTAAGGGTAGGAATGCAAATTGCCGGCATAATTGATACTGAAGGTGATGAGTTTTACCTGACACCTGATATTATGGGTGAGTTAACCGTTGTAGAGGGTATAGCAACTATTTATGGTGGTGTTAACGGTAAAGTAAATGTGAACGACTACCAAAGCATTATGTATGAAAATGCTTTTGCCTCGGCCGATATAAACGTTAAATCATCTGTATACGGTTTAAATTTTGTAGCTGGTATTAAAGGTAATTTCAGTTCTTCCATGTCGTTCTCGGCAGGTATGGAATATGGCTTGTTCAATGATGAGCATTTCTGGGTTAACAGACCATATACAGGAATGGAAGCAGAACCGGGAGTGGCGGCTGTACAGCATTATTCAAATGTATTTGATGTCGTATATGACGATGGTTCATTGCTGGCTGTTAAAGGTGAGCTACTCTATAAACCGAAGCAAAAAATGGAATTTGCTTTAAACGGCGCCTATTATGGATGGAGCCTGGATACCCAGGACGAAGCATGGCATATGCCTGAGGTTGAACTGGGTTTGGAAGGAAGCTTTAATTTGCTGGATAATTTATATGCAACAGCTGGTCTTAAGTATTTAGGTGAGCGATCTGTTTTAGATGTTTCCAATGCTTCATCTGTTAAATCTTTAGACGGTATTATAGATGTAAATATTGGTGCTGAGTACTACTTTAGTAAGCAATGGTCTTTCTGGGTTTCAATGAATAACCTGGCCGCTTCAAAATACTACAAATGGAATGGCTATCCAATGCAGGGCTTTAATGCTAAAGCCGGTATAATATTCTCTTTCTAAGTGGGTTTAAATCAGTTAGAATTAGAAGTTAAAAACTAAGCAAAAATCATCATTTAAAGGCCGTTTAAATGATGATTTTTGCTATATTTGTGTGTCTTTCGATAAGGAGGATTAATATAACCGGTTCAGCCGGTTTTTTTACGCTTTTCAAAAGAATATAAGATGAGTGATCAGGTAAATGAAAATGTAAATAAACAAGGCGAATATAGCGCCAGCAGTATTACCGTATTAGAAGGTTTGGAAGCTGTGCGTAAGCGTCCTGCCATGTATATTGGTGATGTTGGTGAAAAGGGATTGCACCACCTGGTATATGAGGTGGTTGATAACTCTATTGATGAGGCATTAGCCGGCCATTGTGATTCAATCGAAGTTACAATCCATGAAGATGATTCGATTACAGTTAGTGATAATGGTCGTGGTATTCCTACCGACTTTCACGAAAAGGAAGGTAAGTCGGCACTTGAGGTTGTAATGACCGTACTGCACGCCGGTGGTAAATTCGACAAAGATTCATATAAAGTATCCGGTGGATTGCACGGTGTGGGTGTATCCTGTGTGAATGCTCTTTCAACCATGTTAAAGGCAGAAGTTCACAGAGGTGGTAAAATTCACACACAGGAGTATTCGATTGGTAAGCCTGTTACTGATATTACCGAAGTCGGAACAACAGATATCACAGGTACTAAAGTAACTTTTAAACCTGATGATTCCATCTTCAACACAACCACTTATAAGTTCTCTATTCTTGCCAACCGTTTAAGAGAATTATCATTCCTTAACAAAGGAATCAAAATTCGCTTGACTGATGAGCGTGAGCTGGATGAAAATGAGCAGGTTAAAAGTGAAGAATATTTCTCAGAAAGAGGTTTGGAGGAATTTGTTGAGTTTATTGATGAATCGCGCGAAAAACTGATTGACAATGCAATTCATATTTCAACAGAGAAAAATGATATTCCGGTTGAGATTGCTATTCTTTACAATACATCGTTTGCTGAAAATATCTATTCATACGTCAATAACATCAATACTATTGAAGGTGGTACTCACTTAACAGGTTTCCGTCGTGGTTTAACACGTACCTTAAAATCTTTTGCAGAGAAGTCAGGTATGTTGAGTAAGCTAAAGTTTGATATTAATGGTGATGATTTCCGCGAAGGTTTAACAGCTGTTATATCAGTTAAAGTGGCTGAGCCACAGTTTGAGGGACAGACAAAAACCAAGCTGGGTAACGGTGAGGTGAGCTTGTCAGTTGATCAGGCGGTAAGTACCATGTTAACCAACTATCTGGAAGAGAATCCTAAGGATGCCAAAGATATTGTTAACAAAGTAATTTTAGCAGCTCAGGCTCGTCATGCAGCACGTAAAGCACGTGAATTAGTTCAACGTAAGAGCGTACTGAGTGGTGGAGGCCTGCCAGGTAAATTAGCTGACTGTTCTGATAAAGATCCGGCTGCATGTGAAGTATTCCTAGTCGAGGGTGATTCGGCGGGTGGTACTGCCAAGCAAGGTCGTGACCGTAAGTTTCAGGCTATTTTGCCATTACGAGGTAAGATTCTTAACGTTGAAAAAGCATTACAACACAAAGTGTTTGAAAATGATGAAATCAAAAACATCTTTACTGCACTGGGTGTCACAATAGGAACTGAAGAAGACAGTAAGGCATTAAACCTTGAAAAACTTCGTTACCATAAGATAGTCATCATGTGTGATGCCGATGTGGACGGTAGCCACATTGCTACATTGATTATGACTTTCTTCTTCCGTTATATGAAGGGCTTGATTGAAAACGGTTACTTATATATTGCAACACCTCCTTTGTACTTAGTGAAAAAGGGGCAGAAGCAGACCTATTGCTGGAATGAAGACCAACGTTTACGCTTAGTTGAAGAGTGGGGCGGAGGTAAAGAAAGTGCTTTACACATTCAGCGCTACAAAGGTCTTGGTGAGATGAACGCGGAACAATTGTGGGAAACAACTATGAATCCTGAAGAGCGTACATTACGTCAGGTTACCATTGAAAGCGCAACTGAAGCCGATCGCGTATTCTCTATGTTAATGGGCGACGATGTTCCGCCACGTAAAGAATTTATTGAAGAAAATGCGACTTATGCGAATATTGATGCATAACTAAAAGATACTATCAAAAAAGAGCGAGGCCTGAATATTCAAGCCTCGCTTTTTTATTGGTTAGCATTCCGTTATTGCCAGCCACCTCCAAGTGCTTGGTATAATGTAATGTAAGCTTCTAATATATCCTGTCGGTTGCCGGTTTGAAGCATCTGTGCGTCAAACGCCTGTCGCTGGCTTTCAAGAAACTCAATGTAGCTGGCTATACCTTTATCATAACGTTCGCCAGATAAGGCGGCTGCTTCTAAGGCGGCCTCTACATGTTCTTTAATGGCAGATTCTTCTTCTTTTAAGGTTTCAATGGTATACAAAGCATCTTCCACCTCTCTGAAAGCATTTAGTACAGTATTTTCGTATTGGTAAACAGCAGCTTCAGTACGTGCTCTTTCTGCTTTAACACGGTTTTTATTTTTACCCCAGTTAAAGATTGGCCCCAATAAACTTCCACTTATATTCCAGGCCGGATCACCTGATGTAAGCGTACTCAAGTCGTCGCTGGCCAGGCCAAACATACCGGTTAAACTTACTGAAGGCAATCTGGCAGCCTGTGCAGCACCAGCCAGTGCATTCTGAGCAACCAGCTCTTGCTCAGCCATCAATATATCAGGCCTTCTGTTTAATATGTCAGAAGGAATTCCGGCAGGAATCTTTGGAATGTCATTGTATTGATCCAGCTGACCTTCCAGTTCAATTATCTTTGGATTCTCACCAATCAGCACACTTAACAGGTTTTTCGATTGAGCTGCACCCCTTTTATACAATGGAATTGAGGTGGCTGCAATGGCCTTTTGTATTCTTGAGTGGTTTACATCAATAGCAGGAATTATACCTGCTTCAAAACGTTCCTGTAAGATCTGATATGAGCTGTCGCGAATGGCATAGGTTTGCTCTGCTATAATAATTCTCTCCTGAAACTCCATTGCCTGGAAATAGGTCGAAGCAACAGTTGTAATTAAGGATAGTCTTAGTGAGTTCAAGCCATATTCAGAGGCCAGATATTGTGCTCTTGCCGATTCGTTCATGCGCCGTAACTTGCCCCAAAAGTCAATTTCCCAACTGGCCTGCCCCATAATGTTAAAGGCATTGGTTGGTTCAGGTAGTTTAAGAGCCTGGAAGTTACCCCTTCCGGCTGAACCTGAATAGTTGAACTGAGGATATAGTTCAGCTTTTTGAATGGCCAGCTGCAGCCGTGCTGCTTCAACATTTTGAGCAGTTGCCAACAGATCCTTATTGTTTGTTAGTGCTTTTTTAATCAGCGTGTCTAAAACAGGATCATTGAATATCTGCCACCATTTAAGGGATTCATTATAAGTTGTATCGCCATAGGCAAAAATAAAACTCGCTGGCATCTCCATTTCCGGCCTGCTGTATTTCTTGCCCACCTTACAACTGTTAATCACAAGTGCTAACAGTGTGATTGATAGTATATATTTTATAATCTTCATTCTGCTTCTTTCTTTTGGTTAGCTAAGGCTCTTTTTTCTTCATACCTGGCCAATTTACCGATGAAAACGAAAAGCATCGGATACATCACTACTCCAAGGACTGTTGCAATGGTCATACCTCCAAGGAGAGCTACTCCCATTACCTTACGGGCTTCAGCTCCCGCACCTGATGCAGTTACCAATGGAAGAACACCCAGGATAAATGAGAAGGCGGTCATCAAGATCGGTCTGAAACGTAAGCGTGCTGATTCAATGGCGGCATCAAAAAGGCTTAGTCCCTCGTCGAACTTAATTTTAGCAAACTCAACAATCAGGATGGCATTTTTAGCAGCCATGGCAATCAGCATTACCAATGATATTTGCATAAATACGTTGTTTTCGAAGCTAGGACTGACAAAGCGAGCCAGCAAAACAAACAACATGGCTCCAAGCACAGCAAATGGTGTTCCAAGCAAAATACTGAATGGTAATGACCAGCTTTCATATTGGGCTGCAAGAATCAGGAATACGAATATCAAAGCAAAGACGAATACTATATTACCCGAACCACTTGCTTTTTTCTCCTGGTATGACATGTCTGACCATTCATAGCTCATGCCCGGTGGTAACACTTCATTGGCAACCTCTTCAAGCGCATTTAATGCCTGAGCCGAAGAATAACCTTGTGCCGGTGAACCTGTAATAGAAACTGAACGATACAGGTTAAAACGGTTGGTAAAATCAGCACCGGAGCTTTTCTCAACAGTTACCAGCGATGATAGTGGCAAGCTTTCTCCTTCTTTGTTTTTAACGAAGAACATATTGAGCTGTTCGCCATCCTGCCTGAACTCAGGTGCTGCCTGCAGGTAGGCCTTGTATAATCGCCCAAATCGGTTAAAATCATTTATGTAAGCACCTCCTAAAAAGGCACTGATGGTGGTGTATAAATCATTTAACTGAACACCGGCTTTTAAAGCCTTGTCCCTGTTAATATTCAAACGGCGCTGAGGTACATTGGCCCTGTAGGTAGTAAAAATATTCGCAATCTCAGGTCTTTTCTGGGCCTCAGCTATAAAGGCATTAGCCTGTTCAGCCAGGTATTGCGGTGTATTGCCTTGTTTATCCTGTAACATTAATGAGAAACCAGAACCACTACCAAGGCCTGGAATAGCAGGTGGTCCGAAGGCAAATACCTGGGCCTCCTTAATATTCATATAAAACAGGTAATTGAGCTTCTGAGCTAACCAATTGGCTTTTAAGAAACGATCATCCCAGTTCTTAAGAGAGATAAACATTACACCTGAGTTGGTGGACATACTACCCGATAATAAGTTAAACCCGGATGCACCCGAAACACTTTCAATCTCTTCAACATCAGCCAGGATGGTATTAATATCATCCATGATTTTTTGTGTTCGTGGGAGAGAAGCGGCATCTGGTAACTGAATATTTACAAATAAATATCCCTGATCCTCTTCCGGAATAAAACCGCCCGGAACAAAACGACCTATAACAACAATGAGTAATACTGTAGCGCCGATAAACAACATGCTTCGCGTAATCTTACGTGCCACAATGTTGGTTACCTTCATGTATTTAACCGAGCTGCGATCAAAAGCTTTATTAAATGACTTAAAGAAACGGCCCAGGATACCACCTGGTAATTCTGGTTTACGCAACAGTATAGATGCCAGCGCAGGTGATAGTGTTAATGCATTAACTGATGAAAAACAAACCGATACAGCAACTGTAATGGCAAACTGCTGATATAGGCGCCCGGTAATTCCACCCATTGACGCAACAGGTATAAATACGGCAATCAGTACCAGGGTGGTGGCAATAACTGGTGCTGTAACCTCCTTCATAGCTGCAATAGTTGCCTCACGCCTGTCCATGCCTTTCTCGATGTTAACCTGTACGGCTTCCACTACAACAATGGCATCATCTACTACAATACCAATGGCAAGTACAAGACCTAACAGTGATAGTGTATTAATGGTAAAGCCTAACATTGGGAATACGGCAAAAGCACCGATAAGCGAAACCGGAATAGCAATGGTTGGAATAAGTGTAGCCCGCCAATCCTGAATAAAAAGAAATACTACAAGGATTACCAAAATAAGAGCCACTATCAATGTGATAGCTACTTCTTTTAACCCGGCAGTAATAGGAGCTGTAGCATCCAATGCAACATCATACTTAACGCCTTCAGGAAATGACTGAGACAACTCATCCATGGTGCGAATGATTTCTTGCCCCATTTCCACAGCGTTGGTTCCCGGCGACTGGTAAATGGTGATCAGTGCACATGATTTTCCCTGGAATCGGGCATCTGTATTGTAGTTTTCAGTACCTAATTCAATGTCGGCAACATCCTTAAGTTTCACCTGGCTGCCGTCTGGATTGGTGCGTATGGCTACTTCGCCAAATTCTCTTTCGGTAACCAAACGGTCAGGTAAAGTAACGGTATAGGTTAACTCAGTTCCCGGAGGTGCAGGTTCAGCACCGAACTTACCACCAGGTACAATCACGTTTTGTTCCCTGATCGATGCCATAATTTCAGGAACAGTCAGGTTAAGCTGTGAAAGACGATCAGGCTTAATCCAGATACGCATTGAGTAATCACTTGTACCCATTACCTGCACACGACCCACTCCCTGAATACGAGCCAGGATATCCTGTATGTTAATGATCGAATAGTTACCCAAAAACTGTTGGTCGTACTCACCGTCACTGTATACAGCCAGTGCCATTACAATACTACTCATACTTTTTTGGGTTGTTACACCCAAACGCTTTACCTCTTCAGGTAATTTGGCTGTAGCAGCAGAAGCCCTGTTTTGTGCAAAGACTGTATTCATGTCAGGATCGGTTCCCACTTCAAAAGAAATGTCAATTGACATACTACCATCGTTTGCGTTGGTAGACTTCATGTATATCATGTTTTCAACACCATTGAGCTGCTGCTCAAGCGGTGTTGCTACCGATTGTTCCACATTTAATGCATTGGCACCGGTGTAATTCGCTCTTACCTGTACCATTGGGGGTGTAATATCCGGGAATTGCTCCATTGGCAATTGTAAAGCAGATAGTCCCCCTACAATAAGTGTCACAATGGCAATTACCATGGCCACAATGGGCCTTCTAACAAAGAAATTTCCCATAATGACTATTGATTATTGCGTACTGATTTAAATTCTGTTTCAACAGGAACAATCTGCATTCCTGATTTCACTTTATTAATGCCTTCAAGTATAACTCGTTCGTTTGCTGTCAGACCCGATCGAATAACAATCATGTCCTGCATTGTTTCTCCAACTTCTACAGGTCTGAATTCAACTGTATTATCCGATTTTACAACGTAAGCATTAAATTCTCCCTGTACTTCCTGCAGGCATTTTACAGGTACCAGCAATGTTTCACTTGGGTCATCAACTTTAATACGTAATCGTGCAAATTGTCCGGGACGAACCAGCCTGTTAGGGTTGGCAAATGAGGCCTGAACCAGCAATGTACCGGTTGTTGGGTCAATATTTCGTCCAACAAAATCTACATTACCCAATTCACTGTGACGACTTCCATCAGCAAAAAACAATATAACTTCCGCTTTCTCTTCTTTGGGGCCTTCCTGAACAGTTCTGCGTGCTTTTTCATATTGAACTAGGTTCAGGTATTGCAATTCAGTTAAATGGAACTGAACTAAAATGGTATCCAATCGTGATACTGTGTTCAGCACTACCGGGTTAGGCTCACGTCCCACATAATCACCAACTTTAGCTTCTGAACGTCCTATAATACCATTAATTGGTGAATATATTTTGGCATAGCTTTGTTGAATTTTGGCATAATCTAACGATGCGTCGGCAGCTTCTAATGATGCCTGAGCTGCACCATAACTGGCAACGGCAGCATCATAATCGGTTTGACTAACAGCGTTGGTTTCAGCCAATGGCTTATACCTTTTGTAATCACTTTCAGCTTTTACAAGGTTGGTTTTAGCCTGGGCAACCATACTCAATGCTTCGGCAACTTTAGCATCTAAAGGAGCAGGATCAATAGAATACAAAAGCTGGCCTTTTTTTACATTACCCCCTTCTTCAAAATGAATGCCTTCAAGATAGCCATCAACCCTGGCCCTGATTGATATATCAAACAGTCCGTAAGTTTGTCCAATAAAATCTTTGGAAATAGCTATTTGTTCTGATTTAGCCGTGTACACGGGGAGCTGAGGAGGCCCCATTTCAGGTCGTTTACTTTTACACCCATATACAAGGGCAAGTAAAAATAGAAATGCAATAGTCTTTCTCATTTTATAATGCTTGATTAGTATTCGGTTTTGTTAAAATAATAAGAAGCATAAATGTACTTATTTTGCTCTAAAGTTATGCTTCATATTTGGTAGTAAAATTGTAATTATAGCTTAAACATTCAGAGTTTTGCTAATGTTTAGATAAATTCGCCTTATTATTAATTATTTGCTATGAGTGATAAAAAGAAAATTATTAATCCTTTTGTACAACAGAAAGGAGATTCATACAATTGTTTTGGTTGTTCGCCACATAATAACATAGGTTTTAATCTGGAGTTTTACGCAGAAGGAGAGATGGTTTGTGCCAGTTGGTTGCCCGAATCAAAGTATGAAGGGTATATGAATGTGGTGCATGGCGGCATACAGGCTACATTAATGGATGAAATTGCCAGCTGGTATATATACGCCATGTTAGACACAGCAGGTGTTACCAATAAACTGGATGTACAGTACCATAAACCTCTTTATGTTTCGGGTGGTGAAGTACTGATAAAAGCAAGACTGGAAGAACACAACCGCAAAATGGCTCTGATTAAGACTGAAATTATTAATTCAAAGGGAGATATTTGCAGCACGGCTAATGTTGAATATTATTTATTTCCATCAAATGTGGCCAGAGCTAAATATATGTATCCGGGAAAAGAAGCCTTTTGGAAAGAATAGTTTTAACTATTTCAGTTCATTAGTTCATATTCCTGATTGATCGTTATTTTTTCATTAATCATCTGCTTAAATATCAGATGCAGGAATATCAGACTTAGTTTTGTATCTTGCAGTTTAAATATTGCAATCCAATGTTTATTCTCATACCTGTGAAGAATCGCTTTGTTTTACAATACACTTTAGTAATCAAATGGTTTTGGAAGAATTTTACAAATTAACTCTGGTTATAGGCGCTGCATTAATTTTTTTAATGGCTTTTTTCCTGTGGTTTTATCCACGAAGTTTCTTTGCAAATAAAGTTTTAGGGGTACTTATTTTCTTTTGGGGCTTTACCGTTTTGTTATTCGTCATTCAGTCAAAGGAATTTTATATTCGCTATCCACACATCTTTGGTATAGGTACTGGTTTTGTCCTGCTCTTTTTCCCATTAATATATTTATATATAAAAACTTACCTGTACAAAGATGCCCGTCAGCTTAAAACATTCTGGAAACATACTATTCCTCTTGTCTTATTCTGGATGGCATTTTCACCCTTTTATTTTCAGTCAGCAGCAGTAAAAAGCTCCATTATAGCAGAAGGAATACCCGAATGGCTCAGAACTTTGCTAAGAATAGTGGATATCGTCATTATCACCCAAGGGGTATTTTATACGCTAATTTCCTTGCGCCTCTTAGACCACTTTCAGTATTTCAGGGAACGAAGACTTAGCGAGACACAAAGCAAAGCCATAAACTGGTTAAAACAGTTAATATTAATTAATGTATTGCTTTGGGCTGTAGGAGCATCAGGCGCTTTACTTGAAATAATTAAATTCAATGCCCCCTTTGACCTATTCAAAATCTACTACCTTGGATTAACGGGCTTAACTTTATGGATGGGCTATTTTACGCTCAAAAAGCCCCACTTGTTTTCTGAGGGCCAGAATATTAAAAACATTACTAAAGCAAAGAGTGAAGAATCTGAAGAGGAAGTGGATGACAAGATAAAAGAAGATCTGGAGAAGCTGGTTAGCTATATGGATGAAAGCAAGCCTTACCTGAATAATGAGATGAATCTTCAGCATTTATCAGAGGGAACAGAATTAAGTAAGCACCGCATTTCTGAGGTTATCAATAAAGCGCTCAATAAAACATTCTACGATGTAATTAATATGTATCGTACCAATGAGGCCATTCGCCTGATGAATGAAGGCTTCCATAAGCAACATACCCTTACTTCGCTTGCCGAAATGGCAGGATTTAATTCAAAAGCCACTTTCAACCGGATATTTAAGAAGAATACCGGCAAAACACCCAGTGAATTTATTAAAAGTATTGAGTAATATCCTGTACGCTTAAAGGTGAGGGTTCATTAAGAATATTGTAAAGATCGCCAACTAAAAGCAGGCCTTATGGGTATTTGCAAACTTTGCGAGAAACTACTTTATTAATATAGCCACTTTCTTATTTCATTTGTCAAATATTTCACAATCAATAAGCCCATTGTTTAATTCCTCAAATTCTGGCATGCGCACATTTATTTTCCTTCTTAGCATGGAGTATAAAGGATGTTTTTTCAACTAACTTTCAATGTAATTTGTGAGTCTGTTTTGTATTGCTTCTATCATATTGTAATTCTGTAATATAACATCTTTTTGTAGTGGTGAAATGATGTGCTTAAAACGTCTCATTGAGCCAAGTAAGACGGTCCATTTTCAATTGATTCGTACACATAAGCGTCTAAAATTATTTTTGAGCCAACCTACAAAAGGGGAAATGTTAATTTAAAACAAATTGATATGATGAAAAATTTACACAAAATGAAAAGTTGGCTTGTAGCTATGGTAGCTATTGTAGCTTTAATGGGTGCTTCGGCTGATGCTATTGCGCAGTATGAAGGAACAAGTGTTGATGTCTCATTTTATGAAGGAGATATGAGTTTTGATTTAAGTGGCACCTATGATTTCAATGCCATGCTTAACGACAAACCTTCTTATACGATTGCTGATACACCTGCAGGCGCAGGACCTGCTATTATCTTTTGGGATGGTACACAATGGGTATTTGCATTAGGTGGAGATGTTGGCGGTATGACATTAAGTACAAATTCAGCTGATTCTGACCTGGTGCCGCAGAACGGATGGGTCGATGCATCTGGTATGAGTTTAGAGATTGGAACATACTCTGGCAACGGCACAGATCCTTATGCAGGAACTACTGTTGATGTTTCATTCTATGAAGGTGATATGAGTTTTGATCTAAGTGGCACTTATGATTTCAACGCCATGCTTAACAACAAACCTTCTTATACAATTTCTGATACACCTGCCGGTGCAGGACCAGCTATTATTTATTGGGATGGCACACAATGGGTATTTGCATTAGGTGGAGATGTTGGCGGTATGACATTGAGCACTAACTCAACAACGACTGAACTGGTGCCGCAGAACGGATGGGTTGATGCATCAGGTATGAGCCTCAACATTGGATCATACTCAGGGAATGGCACAGTTAACAATACACCTACTGCGATAACAGATGTAGTTCCAGGCTTTGAAATGAAATTATATCCAAATCCGGCTACCAATTATGTAATGCTTGAACTTAATGAAGTTGCCAATTTAACTATATATAGTACTA
>JAKSBD010000676.1 GCA_022361295.1 Bacteroidales bacterium | reverse complement strand
CAGCGTAGGTGAGCGCATCCAGGTTAATTACCTTGAGGGAATCCTGCTGAGAAAGTAGAAAGTGGACAAAATTTCCACCAATAAATCCGGCACCACCGGTCACGAGAATCGTCTTCATTATCTATAATGCCATTAAATTCAGTATGTTACAGCATTGCCAGCTGGTAATGCAATGCAGCATTATACAGAGTTGAGACTCTATCAACTACGTGATGAATGAATTTGTCACTTTTTGGCCTGAGTTTGTGTGCTCAAGGCTTGAAATCCGAGTGTTCTAGCGACAAACCCGGAGCACGACAAATTACAAGAATTGAACCGGACAGCAGTAGAAAAAATCCTGCAATAATACGAAAAATCGGTGAGGCAGGCTGATGAAAATACAGCTGTTCCTGTCAATCGCAGACCTCAACAGAAATAGATTTTGATTTCTGTTACAGGGTGCATTTGCCCTGCACCCTGCAGGCTTAGCTATTACGGACTGGATAAGCCCGCAATACAATCCTAACTACTGGAGCTTGGCCTGAAGAGATTTAGCATCGCTGATCCCCTCAAAAGGTTTACCCGAGGATAAGGCTGCATCCAGATGAGTCTTCGCAGCCTCCATGTCGCCAATTTTTTGGTAAGCCAGGGCAAGATGATAGTCAATTTCAGGGATATCTGAGCTTTTCCTGAGGGCCCGCCTGAGTACCGAGATGGCTTTATCCATCTCTCCTCGTTTGTAGTGTGTCCAACCCAGAGTATCTAGCACGATGGGATTCTCAGAGGTTGAAAACCCCTCAACCAATTTCAATGCCTGATCCTGCTTAGCCTGGTCAGGCTCACCTCTGAGCAGAATCATCGCCAGATTGTTAGCTGCCAATATGTTTTCGGGATATTTATCCAGAATCTGCTGGTAGATCAGTATCGACTCTGCAACCTGTCCAAGCTTATCCTGGGCATTAGCCAATTCGATACCCAGCGCCGGATCCAGGGTATTCTGAAACCCTCTGCGCAACATAGCGACAGCATCAGACTGCTTACCCTCCATGAGTTTGACCTTAACCAGATTGCGATAGGGAACAGGCCATTTATCATTGATACTTAAGCTGCGTTCAAACGCTTTATCAGCCTCTTTAAAGTTTTTCTGGGAAAGGTGAATTTCTCCTATCAAGTTGTGGGCAAGGTAGTGTTTTGGATCCGCAACTACTGCCTGATTGACCTGTTTCAGCGCCTCATCCACCTGCTGCAAACCAAAATGGCTCTTAGCTAGGGCTACCAGCACATCTATGGCTCCGGGCTTTAGCTCCAAAGAGTGAGTCAAAGACTCCACGCTCTGTTCCAATCGCCCCTTGTTCTGGTCAACCAAGCCTTGATAATAGTATCCCAATGGCTCAGATTCATATTCCGACTGAATGGTTTTTGCTATTTTCAGCAATTCGTCCCAGTTCTGTTGCTTGAGATAGACAATTCCAAGACCACGAAGCACCGATATCTCTTTGGGTGCAAACTTGCGCATTTTTTGCAGGACAACCTTCGCATCGTCGAGCTCACCAGTTTGTATTAAGAGTTGAACCAACTCAAAATTAGTTGCTATTTCCTGAGGCTGGACTTTCACTGCATCCTCGAGACTCTGGCGTGCCAGCTCAACCTCACCTTTCTTTAAATGGGATCTCGCCTTCAGTCGATGGGCTTTTACATGTCCCGGGTCTTCCCTTAGCAGGGTTCTGAGGTCAGCAATGCCCCGGTCAGGGTCTTCACTGACCAGTGCGATTCCGGCACGGACCAACAATGCATCCTTATATTTCGGGTCTTCTTCGAGTACCTCTTTCACCAATTGGCCCGCCTGCTCAATCGAACCCTCTTTAACCAGAATGCTGGCTTTAAGGGTGCGCGCCATCAAACCATCCGAAGTCAATTCAGCCTGATTGATAACATCTGAAAGCACCGCAATCGCCTCATCCTTACGATTGAGACTGATATGGTGTTTCGCCAACTCTAGTTTATAAGTTTGGCTGTTTGGATTTTGAACCACATATTCTTTCAGTAATGCGTCGGCCCCAGCCATATCCTTGTTGGTTTTCAAATAACTGACCAGAGCGAGTTTCGCCTCCACGCTATCTGGTAAGTCATTAACCGCCTGTCTTAACACAGACTCGGCCTTATCATTACTGCCTTGTTCATTATAGTAACTGACCAAATGCAGGCGATGTTGCAGTTCATTCGAGTTGGACTGGATCAAATCAGACAGCACCTGCACCACCGCCTTGTCATCGTTCGCTTTGGCGTGAAGTCGTGCCAACAACAGATAGGAGGCAACACGGTCACCATGCTGCGCCAAGGAATCCTGTGCAATCTTGATCGCACGATCCAGCTCCCCTCGATCTGCGTAGAGTGCAGACAACAATGATGCAGCCTCCACATTTCCAGGATCGGATGTGATAGCATTCAACACATCTTCAATCGCGGCATCATTTTTTCCGGATTTAGCCTGGGCAAATCCCCTTAATACCAACGCCTCAGCGTGATCTGGGGTGATTCTGAGTACCGCTTCTGCCGCCTCGAGTGCTTTTTCAGTTTCCCCCGCCAAAACATAAATCGTACCGAGATGAACTTGGGCATCCTGATGCTCCGGATTCAGTTCCACAGCACGAAAAAAGAGCGAGAAAGCCTTGCGCCAGTTCTCTTCTTTTTCTTCCAACAGGCCGAACATGTAGTAAGCGTCGGCATCTTTGGGATCGATCTGCAGTACGTTCTTGAATTCAAGACGAGCTTTGGTGTAGTTACCTTGGTCATAGAGTTCCATGCCACGATCGAAATAGGATTGCTTTCGGTCTTCTTTACTGGAACAGGCAGTACCTACCACCAGAACAAAGCAAACCAGCATACTGAACAACAATTTGTCCAATTTATAAGAACTATCCATAGTCGTCTTCATTGAAAACACCCACGTATCCAACAACAACCTAGCCTCCATGAAGACCCGCCAGATTATTGATTTACCGAAATAATCAAACTGTTAACTAGACAATATTGATTCCCTAAATGACAACTCAGACCGTAACGAGAATCTGACCCATCAAAAGCTATTTACCTTTAAATTATTCCCTAAAATAATAATCAGTTGGGAATATAATCATCCAATAAAGGTACTACCTGCCGCGCAAATTCTGTAAGACGCTTATCTCCATCAATCCACGCCTCACCATCTCTGATAGAAGTCGTCAACCTGACAAGGGCCCCATCAGTACGATGTCTGGTGAAACCGTCCAGAAACAGATACCATTTTACCAGCCATTCATTGGTAATCACACGTCCACGTTGCTGAAACCAGTAATAGACCAACTGTTTCGCTTCCCCTCTCATGATAACCAATCGATTGACTGTTAGAGGTGTGCTATTAACCTGCAAGTCGGGTATAGAGACCTCTGTCACAGTATCGATCTTCCACCCACCACCAGGAATGCACGAACGTGGACTGTGAGCCGCCGATCCTGCCTGTTGAGAGGCGTAGTAAGCGATGTAAAAATTGACGAAGGAACCAAGCGGATTAGCATAATCACCAATAATATAATCATCTAATTTCAGAGATTTAAGGTACTTTTCCTCCAACAGATCTTCATCACCTCGCCAATCACCAATTTGCGAAGGAAAAGTGCCGAAGTTTTGCCGATCAGGGAGGATCTGCTGTTGGTTTTTCACATAGAGTGAACTGACAGCGACCAAGGACACAGATACAAGAATTGCATAGTGAACGAATGTGATGGGCCTGACACGAAAGGTCATCCCTTCAGGCAATGGATTTGGCATTTCCAGACCAAAAACATCCTTAAGCTTTCGGTTCGGTGCCCCAATCTTGGCTAATAGGGCCATCTCAATAAGCAAAATCAAGAGACAGGACATGAACACGACCCAGCCCTCGAAATAGTGCAAAAAGCCATCGGCCTGCTCCTGACCCCAGTTATCAACAAGCACGCCGATCACCCCGATGCGGAAACTATTCATTAATACCGTAATAGGGATACTGGAGAGAAAAACAACTGCCCGCTTCCAGAACTCGACACGATAGAGATAGGCAGCAAGAAAGGCCAGGCTGACCAAAGGAAAGAGATAACGTAATCCATTACAAGCCTCAACAACCTGAAGCTTGTAGTCTCCTAAATCAATTACATTTCCTTCTAAGAAGACACTGATTCCGAACAAACGAATTACAAATACACCTAATTGTGACGACAAGAGTTGTAATTCACCTGAAAGGGAATTGTAAATGAAGGGAGGTAAAGGAATAATAAAAAAAAGTAGCAGTAATGGGCCAAGAATTATTTTAATTGCCTGTGTTCCTAAATAGGCATGTGTACATCCGATTATTGTTAGAATTAATGCATATTGCACGAGAGTGTATGTTGTCGCTATCGTGCCCACAAAGAAAAGCAGCCCACCAAATAGAGTAATCGCCACTCCAACCCAAGATGGGCTAAATTCGACTAACCTCAGTTTATCCCAACGTTGCCATATTAGATAAGCAGATATAAATGGTATGAAGTAGGCATAACCATATTCTTCTTTTCTAGCCCATAGATGGGCCATATCAGTGATGCCATCCCAAAAACCATAAAATATAATAATAGTTGTCGTAAAAATAAGAACTATTGTTAATAAAGAGTACCGCCAAGCCATATTAGTAACATCCATTATCTCTAACTGCTCTTCCTATTTTTGAATCAACTATAGAATATAGAAGACATTATTTACATTTTACTTATTGATAATAATAACATAGAGAAGTTTATCACACTGTGAGCACTACATATCCTTAATCATTTTATTGAGTAAGCTAAATAGTCCATTGATACATTTCAGACATACTTTTGCAGTGCACTGAATTATAGGTTCTCTATACTAGCTTCCTGATCTATATGAGCGACCTATTCTCTTACAGCACTTTTTGTACTCGTCTAGAGTTGCTTTACACTTGAAATCAAACCAACCTCAGGCTAGTAACGTATCGCCGGATCTCTGAATAATCACTAAGTGCACAAGAGACATACTTACTATCTTTACATCCTTTTCTAGAAATATTTTTCAATTGTATCCTTGACACATTGTTCAACCTCTTTTCTGAATCTTTCTTCAGAAAATTTACCAGCATGCTGCCTAATATAATCCGTGTCATAATTGTCGTAATTAATTTCAAACTTCTGTATTGATTGTATTAGTGCTTCTTCTGATTGCTCAAAGAAAAACATACCAGTTTTTCCATCTATTACTGAGTCCAATACCCCGCCTTTACCGTAGGCTATTACTGGAACACCACAGGCTTGTGCTTCGACGGGCACTATACCAAAATCCTCTTGTGCAGCAAAAATAAATGCCTTTGCAGTACTCATGTATTCTTCAACAACAGGTGCTTCCTGAAACCCTAGTAATTTTATGTTAGGGGTTATATTTTTATTAATTTTACTGAATTCTGGCCCATCACCGATTACTACCAGCTCTTTATCAGGCATTTTTTTAAATGCGTCCACTATAAGATCGATACGTTTATAAGGAACCAGTCTAGAGACCGTAAAATAGTGGTCCTTCTTATTTTCTGCAGGTTTAAATCTATTCGTATTTACTGGCGGATGAATAACCTTTGATTCACGCCTATAAACTTTTCGGATCCTGTTTTTTATGAAAGTAGAGTTTGCAATCCATTCATCTACACCACTCGATGTTCTAAAGTCCCAAATTCTAATTTTGTGTAACAGCCATCTTGCATAAAGTGATTTTATTCCCTTGTCCAAACCACTAGTTTTAAGATATTCATGTTGCAGATCCCATGCATACCTAATTGGTGAATGCACATAACTAATATGCAACTGATTTGGCCCGGTGAGGACACCTTTTGCAACAGCATAACTACTTGAAATAATAAGATCATACTTACTCAAATCAAATTGCTCAATTGCCAATGGCATTAAAGATAAATATGAGCGGTAATGCTTTTTTGCAAAAGGTAAATTTTGTATGAAAGAGGTTGTAATATTTTTACCATCTAAAAAAGAGCGATCTTTTTCGTCTAAATAATCAACGATTGTGTATATATCTGCGTTTTCAAATATCTTTAATAATTGTTCAAGGACTCTTTCTGCCCCACCAAAAACAGTTAACCAATCGTGCACTATTGCCACTTTATATTGATTGAAATTACTGCCAAGATAATCCATTGCTTTATTCATGAGTTGCGTTTATTCAAAATAGTTAATATAAATACTGACCAAAAATACTTTAATCTAATAAGCAATAATCGCACGTTTTAACTAGCCAAACAATTATTATCTGTCATTCTAGACCGCTATTACTTATAGGCTGTATATAGTTACGAAGATTCTTACGAAAACTTTATTAAAATTACAACTCAAAAAAGTACAAAGCCCTTTCAGAGATAAGATTTAAAGAAGAAATCACAAGAAGCATTATAACAACGTAACTACGATTACCTTTAATTAGCTGTAGATCTTTTATTTTTGGACTACTTCGGTATATCTACTCCACGTCCATGGCGTGTCCTTAACTGGAGAGATTTGCATTCTACTTGTTTTTTTAAATACTAATTCTCCGTTGCGCCGTAAACTATATTTCTGCTCACCTTTAGAAGAAGATGTACGCCAATGCGAAATTCCAGCTGGCGCATGAAATGTAACAGGATCATTGTTACCACTTATAACTGTAATAACACCTGGATCTTTAAGTATTGAAGTTAAATACAGAATATCTTGCTCTTGATTAGGTTTATAATCTTCGTATGGAAAAGGAGGATCTCCATCCTCTGCAAGTTGCGTTAGATGAAATACTGCTACGGTATCGTTACGTATTACTGGAGGATTACCAGTTTTCCACCACTTCAAATAGTATTTGATAACCACAGCGTAACCAACATGGCACCATGCAGGGTGCACACTCCCTACAGGAACAGGCCCCCATGGAGGGTGAGGCGAAATATGGTGATCTTCACCATAATCATTCCATGTTGACACATTCAAAATATTACACTCACCAAATTCTCCGTTTATTAATGGCATCATTTGATCTGTAATTGCTTCTGCTGCATGTTTGTTGACAAAAATAGGCCTCTTATTAATTGCCAGGTAACTATAACCATGTCCAGCCATTAAAGTTTTACCGAATCTTTTACATAAAGCACTTGCTACTTTATTGAAACGTATCACATTATCTGATGATTGCCCCGCAACCCACGTAAAAAAACCATCCATTACTGACCATTTGTTAAAAAGCTTCAGCATTACAGAATAATTAGGCCTACTTGAAACATAGGGGATGAATGTTATTGGCATTCCTTTGTTGGCGAGGATCTTCTTAATTCTAACAAAATATGCACTACCAACATCACGTGCTTGCCATACAGTGAGCAACGGAAGTCCATTTAATCGAAAGTGATTTGGATGATTATAATAATTAGTAAACCAGTCTATAATTTGACTCTCCTTTGGCACCCTTCCATGATTACAATCAAATGAAGGAAAGAACTTAAATTCATCTGATCCCACATCTAGTTCTTTTAACGCTATCACAAAATTATCTATATTCTTTTTAAACATCCCCTCGTATAAAGCAAAATTAAATTGCCAACCATCTATTTCACATTCTAAAGCATCAAGTATGTCTTGCTTCCAATCATCTATAGTTTGCTTTCTTTTTCTCGTACACAGCCCTGCCATATAATGAGCAAACGCCCATTTTCTAGTGTCATTTATAGATTTATTTGAAGATTTTGGTTTGTTTGGGAAACTACTACCAGCTGGTATATATATACTTAATATTGTGGCCATAACCCTTTTAATAAGATTACGGCGTGTAGTAGTACCAAAGGACAACATAAGATTTACCTCAGGCAAGAAAGGCGATTATAAATGTATTTCACACCCTCAATTCAGCCTACGCTCGATATCATTATACTGATAAATATTAAAAACCATCAGTCAAAACTAATAGTGACCTGTTATATCCTACACTAGTGGCAATAAACCAATAACCTACGAGCTTCTATTTCTACCTATACGTCCTAGAATTATTGCCAACATAATGACTGGGATCACATTAAGAAATATTTTCTGCACAAAACCGGTACTAACACCACCATCAAAAATAAAAAAAGCGATTGGAGGGGCAACACCTGCTTGCCAGTATGATTCTCTTAGATTTCGATTAACAGAATCAAATATTGCGGCAATAATACCTGATATCAAGGACCCCAAAAAAATCCCCAAAAAACCAAAATTAACATACCAATTACCTATTATTGTTATAGGCCAACCATTTATTTTCTCAGGTTGATATACTCGTCTAAACCATCCACCAACCGCATATGTTTCTTTATTTGGATACAGTTTTCTAGGTATAAACGCTAAAAGCCCATTAATAAAGTCCTTTCCATTTCTAAACTGAAAAACCTTACCTGCATCTCGGTATGCCAACATAAAAGCATCAAACTGACTCATATGCAAAGACAGGGACACATCCGTCCAAAATGGTTGCGTCGATTTTATTTCCATAAACAACACTTCGCCAAAATTTTCAGAACGTAAATTTTTCAATGTTTGCAACATTGTGGCAGCAATAAGGATCAGAAGGGCAGCTTTCAGCATGTGAATTCTGTAAATGTAAAAATGCCATCCAATACCTAGCGCACCAAGCAACATTGCTATATTGTAGCGATTCCCCCAAAAATAATTAAATGCTAGGTTAGTCGAATAGAGAAGCACACTAAGCCAAACAATCTTGCGGGAGCGGTTCTTGCTTTTAGACATCCTATATTTTTTTTCGAAATACAGTAAAGATATTCCACTAAACACTGCACCAGTAATTGATATTTCTCTTATTACATAATAACCAGCAAAAGCTTTACCTACTTTTACTTGGTACATAAAACTACCTATTGATCCAACACTATCTATCAAATATCCTGTTGATAACACACCAATTAGTGTTGTTATTAATGCAATAATAAATAAAACCAAGCCAACTTTAGTGTCAGGAACCTTTGGCAAAACTCTCTGTAATGACAGCGACTTTTGAAAGAAAATTGAATATGACAAAAAAAATAAAACAATCCATACCAAAAAAACAATAAGACTTTCAGATACCAACCCCCATACATCTTTTTCAAATAGATAATTTGGGTATGGCTGATCAAGCTCCAAAAAGAACATTAATGGTCTTGGAAGAAACTGCCATGATAACACTAAAACAATTGCAACCACCGCAACTCTTGTTTTGATTATAGCCCATTGAAGTAATAGCACTATTACAATTAATGCAGCTACCCAGGTAATTGTCGCAATAGCCATTCTAGTAATATATATTTTTGTATATTTGTTTCTTCGAAGATTTGTGTGAAATGCTTAAAAAGTATAATCTGCCAGAGTAACAAAACAAAGTTTAAAAGCATCTATGGAAATATTAAGATCAGTACTACAAGCTTTATAAGCATCCACCCTCCATGATATGTCAGCGATGTTGATCTCAAGACATAAGAACAACAGATAAACGTTTAAATAAGTATGCCGATGATGAGAGTCTTTGTCCAGAGTGTAACCTCATCTGCTCAACGCCTGGCAACCTGACTTTAAACCTGATCAGGCGGGGATAAGCAACTCCATTATTTGTTAACAGCTTATGCTCCGTTTAGACCACTATTACTTTTGCGTTATTGATTATTCTATGCGCACCTATTCCATAGGAAACCACTGATAATGTTAGCCGTTCCCGCAGCACCGAGTTGTGACGAGGATTTCAATTGCTGCAATTAATTAAAAATATATACAACAGTATTTCACAATTTTCTGTTTACACACTATGATTAAACCAGGAGCAAGTTAATCAGATCACCCTTCATTACACCTAAAGATCACTCACTTCATCCCACATCCTGCGCCCTACCAGCTGAAACAGTTTCTCACTATCCTCTTTAAAATATTGCTCGTAGATTCGCGCAGTAGAATCTTCATTTAGTTTTAAATTAGATTTCTTGAGTAAACATCTTTTTTTAATAAAAACACGAAATGACTTTGGAAATACTTTTTGAACTGCAAATCGCAGTGCATTAGTTCCCAGTATAATTCGAGAAATAGCCCCTTTGGGAAGAGCAGCAGGATTACTTTTTTCTTCCTTTATTTCTAAGTTAGAAAAATCTACGCCTATAAAATCCGCTACTTCTTTAACAAATTGATGCTTCGATCTTAATAAGTCTGAATATGTTAGAACTAGTACGTTACTCCCAAAAACATCGGTATACGTTTTTACTTGATTATAATACTCCCCCATTTTTAAAAAACACGATGATTCATTCATACTCTCCCCACTAGCATAATCAGACTTAATCACACTTTCAAAGTCGCCAATCAAAACTCCCTCCCTTAGCAACATTTGATAATGAGAAAATGCACGCCTAACTGGATGTCGCAACAGAATCACAATCTTAGCATTTGGGTTATACTCGTATATTCTTTTGGCAGTGTTTTTTTCATACAGATAACTTGCGCTACCATCCATGCGGTACTTATAACCATCCCCGCTCTCATAAAGAGATAGATACTCTTCGAAATCACTCACATGCTTAATATGTGGTCTAAGTTGTTTAACTTTAGAAAAATAATGGGGTTCCTTTAAATTTGGGGCATAAATATCAGGCGAGGTTGAGAGCACATCATACAGCCAAGTAGTTCCGCCTTTTATGCAACCAACAATAAATAAATCAACCTTATCTTCCATATTCACTTACCTTAACATCAGGATAAATATCAAAGTTCATCAAGCTACCAAAATAATCCACATCAAGGCTTTTATATAGACCGCCCAATGGAAAAAATGTAAGCTCACCAATATTGATCCTTTCATCCGTGCAATACATATCGACGCGAACATACTTAAATTCACTCGCTAACTTCTCTGCAAGTAAAATCATTTCCTGATATTTTTGAGATCCTATGTTTAACGTTTCACCGAATTGCTTCATATCGGTATCGAGCCTTTGTCTGAGCTTATTACCTAAACGGTCATATATGCCCTCTTTAATATCGACACCTCTATCAGTTATATATTGCAACCATTTTACTTTTCCATCGACACAATGAAATTTGTAGTCATCGGGGATTTTTCCCCCAAAATTCAGATGCTCCTCATATATTACCTTCCCATCTAGTTGCAGATAAGGCCACTCGTAATTTACAAAACCATAACGCTGCTTAATTCTGGCTTTTATATCTTTTTCTATTGCATCGAAGTCTTCAGAACCATTGCAAAAATATACACCGCCTTGGTCATGTGTTGTTTTTATTACAAATGGTACATTTATAGATTTGGCCATTTCTCGGTCAAAGGATGCGCCAACATAATAATTTTTTGGCAGATATCCTTCTCCGATCTTACTAACAATATATTTTCGTGCATCGTATTTATCACAGCACTGGACTTTCAGCGTATTATTATCAAACAGTTTCAGCCACGCGATTTTTTCATTGTAGTCTAATGGTTTAATTAAATTAGGGAGCCTGAAAAAACGTAAAAAATACCGCGTTGAGACTCTCATATAATTTTCAAAATTACAAAATAAACCCTCCCTTCTTAATCTTAACCATTTTAGAAGTAGATAAGGTGAAAATAACACGCCAAAAAAATAAACTGCAAAAACTTTTATGTATTCTTTCATGTTACGCACTCAAATATTATTTATACCATTCATCAGTTTTCTCAATTCCGTTTTATTAGATGCTCAACTCTAAGCCATAAGCGCATAATTGAATTAAGGCTGGTAATGGTTACATTGGTATTTTTTCGGCTACTTACCTTACAGCTAAAACACCCGCAGTGGGGACATTGGAAACCATCTGGCCATCGCCTTTACACAATGCGTAGTGAAACTGTTCCTCAGCACCATAATCTTCGAGAAACTTTTTCAAACTAAATCCTTTCCGAAATTGAACCCGATTTCTAAACATTGATATTTCCCTGTTTAACCTCAGGTACACTATCTAAAGCTTATTGAACCAAAAGCTTAGCATTTGACATAATCAGGTATATTACCCTATGGGTAAAAAACCAAGACGCTTTTTAACCATCATTAATGCAGCAATATTTTGTATCCCAACTCCTACAGCTGTGGCTAACGCTGCTCCTATTAAACCAAATTGATGAATAAACAAAAGTGAACAAATAATTGAAAAAGGACCGGTGAATAAGGTAACTCTTCGAAAATCATCTTCATGGCCACTCATATTCAATAAATAGCCAACCGAACCAGTTGCTACATTAATAAATTGTCCTACCGCCATTATAGTTAGTAATGTTGCTGCTGCTTCGTAGCCCTCGCCAAATAAGCCCATCAATTTTTCTGGGAATACAAACATCACTATTACAACAGGGATTACCATAAAAATCATGCCACGTGTTGAATATTTGGCTAGACGTTCTATTCCTGCAAGGTTTTGCTCCTTCCACATTCTTGCATAGCGTGGGGCCACAACCATATTTACTACCATGAGCACAAAGCTAGTAAGCATTGCTGTACGTTGTGCAGCACTTAAAAGTGCTACATCTTTAGCGGTAAGTATGGCGCCTGCGATTAACACGCCAGACCATTCCACAGCTAATCCCATACAGCTTGCTATCCAGAGGTTCATGCTGGCACTTTTTAATTCTGGATCGGCATAGCTTTTTAGAGAGAAGGTGGTATCCCGTTGGCTAAACCACACTATTATTGCAGCAACACACATTACTATTGCTGCAGCGGTGTAAACCCGAGCAGAACTCTCAGCATTTAGTACAAGTGGCTTATTAATCAATAAATATCCAAATCCGCCAATGAACAATGTGGATATTCCCAGCTTTTGAAATATCGTGGTAATGATTACTCTGTGCTGTGATTGGAAGGCCATAGAAAGCAGAAAAAATATTGCCATTGCTGGTAATGCAGGCAGAAACCAAAACAAAACTTCCCCAAATGCGGGTTTATTAAAAATATGGACAGCGATTTCTTTGCTAAAAACCATGCCAAAGAGAGTCACCGGGATGGTAGTGGTAGCTATCCAGAGTAGGCCTCGATTGAGCTTCTCTTGCGCTATGAGAGCAGTGCCGTGGGCTGAAAGGAACCGCAGAATAACATTGTCTAGGCCGAGACGAAAAAAGATGGATAGCACTGCGAGCAAAGATAGTCCGAGAAGAAACAGACCAGCCTCGTCATTGGGCATGTTGCGGGTGACTAGTGCTGTAAGTGCGAATACAATAACGGCTGAACTTACCTTAGCTCCCGCTGCTAAGGTAAGCTTGATGAGAGTGGCAAAGCGGCCTGTCGCTAAGGTATGCGTCATCGGATGTTATTTCATTGGTCTTTGGGCTGTAGCTAATCGCTACGCAACTGATTTTCCCTTACGTAATTTTACGGCTAGGCCTTAGTAATCCATAATTCTGTTGCCGTCCAATGGAATGACGTTAAAAATATAGTAGAACAATCATGGATATTCAGTTCAACTGATAATTTTTTATTTCTTTAGATAATTGCTATGTAAGTCTTCATAAATCATACTGTACTTATCTATTATGCGGCTCTCAGAAAACAATGACGAGTGCTTAATAAGAATATTAGGGTTAAACTTTTTTGATAAAATAAAGTCCAATGCTTTCTGAAAAGCTGAAAGTAATAGATCAAAATTTTCACTTGCGTATAAAAATTTATATTCTTGGGGTAACTCATCCATAACTGAAGGATTCCCCCCATTCTCGGTTGCAACAACTAAGACCCCTCGTGCATATGCTTCATATATAACACGCGGCAATGGCTCATGCCACTTGCTTGGAACAATCAAAATATCTATAGAATCTAAAAATTCCTGCGGATTAACACGTCCTAACCATGTTAGATTAGATAATGAATTTTTCGTTGTCAGCTGTAACGCATATTGATTTGAAACATCCCCACCAACCACAAAGTTAATTTGTTTGAAATTATGTGCCAATTGAATAAAGTCATCTACACCTTTTGTAAAAACCAATTGGCCTAAATAGCCAACTCGAGTTACACTCTGAGGCGGTGTTTTTTCCTCTAGCCTAAAGGAATCCGGCAAACCTCCACTTACAACATTTGTCTTTGCATTTTTAAAGTAGCCTTCTCTTATATGCGCCTGAAGTATATAATCAGAATTACCTACCAGCATATCGACCCGTGATGAGCGAAGCCGTCTAATGGCAGTTGCCATAAAACACATTTTGCATTGCCTATTACAGTTGCATTGCATGTTTTGATTATACATTGTTTGCTTAACGCACAAATGATAGTAATCACGAAGCGTATGCACAATTGGCACATTAAAGCTTGAAACAATAGGCCAAACACAACTACCAATACCGGCGAGATTGTTGGTATGAACTATATCTGGCCTAAATAAGTTTATAGTCTTAGCTATTTTTGAAGAAACATGGGCTTTAAAAAAGTCGCCCACATATTGAAAAGCAAGCCTTGAAAAAATATTTCTATCTTTTTTTACAGGCCATATTTTTTCCACATGGGGGTATTTAATATAGGTCACACCACCCGATTTTGTATTTTCATCTTCGATGTTTCCTAGCGCAATTATCATCACATCATGCCCATTCTTTCTTAGGCCTTCAGCAAGCACCTGAACAGATACCTCAGCACCACCTACTCTGTATGGAGAATATATATTATTTATTATCAATACTTTCATAAACACTAACTACAATGCTCTTAATTCCGCAAATCACTGCAACTAACTAATTACTCTCTTTGCTGATTGCGTGCAATAGTAACTGATACAATTAATCTGCTTAGCCGGCATTCTCAAACCTCATAGAACTTCATCTTCGAGCGACTCATCATAGAAACCAATAAGTTACTTGAACAGTAGATTTTGAATATCAAAAATAACCTAATTCTCTATCAATCCTCCAGATAACAAAGTGTAGAGTAGCGATCTAGTATCTCCTCTCGTTCGATTGGGGTCTGAAGTGTCGGATCGATACGTACACATCAGTCTGATGTGATATTACTCCCGGATAATTGGACTTTTGCCTTACGACGATTCAGGGCTGGAAAATTAAAGGAATTTTGGGGGTTTGTTTGCCTCTGGCGATCCTCATTCGATTACAGTCAAGCAACTGCACCATAAATCCTTTCTGAAACTATTAATAATAATTAGCCTCAATACGTTCTTCATGGGATTTATTTAGCACAGTACCAATAACATTGCTCCCTGATAGAAGTTCATAAGAACGTTCCAATTCCTTTTTGAGAGTCTCACCTTCACTCACAACTAACATCAAAGCATCGACATATGGAGAGAATGCCATCACATCATCACATGACAAAAGAGGAGGCAAGTCAAAAATGACTATACGATTTGGATATCGCTTCTTAAGCTCATTCACCAGCCCAACCATTTTTGGTGAAGATAGCATTTCAGATGAATTTTCTATCGGTTTATTACCTGGCAATACAACAATTCTATCGAGTCCAGGGTTAAAGAGGATCTCATTTAAATCTTTACTATCATTTAAATATTCACTAATTCCTGGAAGCCTATCATCTACAAAATAGTCTTGAACACTAGGTCGTCGTAAATCCATATCAACAAGTAGTACAGAATGATTTACCTCACGAGCCATACTTATTGCAAGGTTTATAGCTGTAAGAGTTTTTCCACAACCCTCATTCGGGCTAGTAATTGCTAATGAATTCCATTTATTCGATTTTAAACATTGCAAAACATGGGTACGGAGAACTTTGTACTGACTTGAAATATTGTCGTTCTCGTTACCAGAAAACACCCTCTTTTTTCTTAGGGCTTCTTTTGTTACTTCGATAGTTTTTGTGAGTGTATAAGATATCTGCGTTAAATCCACCTTCTCCAGTGATTGATTACGCTTTTGTGAACGATGCTGATCCGAGCTACCTATACCTTCTGATCCTCGTTTATCTCTAGCTCTTTCAAGTGCTTTTTTGATTTTTTCCATACAGTACCACCGCTGTAAGTTTGAGTATCTAAACCTTCAACTAATTGCCATAATCACTCAATAGCCAGCAACATTCTCACTACACATCAAGCTCTAACCAAATAGCCTTAAAATCATAAATAAAATAACATCCAATGGTTTATACCAGAGATGTACTACCGTAAGAACTAACAGAATGGTACCAATCAACGATAATAATACTGTAAATCGTTTTCTATTCAGCTTTTCAATATCATCATTAGTTTCTATATAAGGGATTACTACTAATGGCGGTGATTTTGTTATTAATGTAATATCTTTAATGCTGTATATAGATTCATCGATACTTTCCTTGATAAAAACACTACCCATACTACCTACAAAACTAAAAACCAAACCCAGCGCTATTATTATGACTCGATTTGGCTTGTAAGGTTCTTCGGGTAATTGAGGAGGCTCAATAAGAGAAAATCGTTCACCTTTACGTTCGCGCTCTAGAGATTCTGATAGTTGCGCTTCAAGCTGTTTTGATTTCACTTCTTGGTATTTTGCCAAAGCATTTTCGTAATCACGCGTTAAATTTCTATATTCTCGCTCAACCTGGGGACTTTGCATCAACCGTTCTTCAAAATCCTTGATCTTCCCCTTAAGATCTTCTCTTACAGTGATGAGTGATGCTAATTCGCTCTCTGCAGCCTGGAGCTGAGTTTCCAGTGCAAGGTAGGCGGGATTATCGGATTGGGTTTTACTTTTCTCGCTGGGATTGGCGCCGAGCTCCTTTTCCAGCACCTCAATCTCTCCGCTCATCTTGATCAAAGTCGGATGATTGTCTGTGTAGCGTGTCGACAGTGCCAGATATTCCGCCTGCAACGCCCTGAGACGATCTTCTGTTCCCATTACTCTAGTGCCAGTGGAATTATAGATATCAGTGGTCGGATTGACTTGAGCCAACTCTGATTGCAGGTAGATTTTTCGCTCTTCCAGGTTTCTTATCTGTTGAATAGTCGTGGACAATTCCCGTTCGTTGCGCTCCATGAGCTGAATATTGAGTTGTTGAAGTTCTGGCAGGTTGTCTACGTGTTGTTCCTTAAACTCAGCCAGCGATGCCTCCAGCTCGGTTATCTCCTGGTTGAGGCGATTGGCCTCCGTGCTGAGAAAGCTCGAGGTTTCCAATGCCGATTGGGTGCGCTGCCTGAGATTTTCGTCGAGATAGAGCGATACGAGCTCGTTAGTAACCTTTTGCGCAACCCGGGGTTGCTTATTGCTGAAAGCGAGTGTAAATGCAATTGTCGCGGTGGTGGGGCGGCCACTGCGTGGATCGATCACATCAGCGCTGATCATATCCAACTCTATGTCTTCACGTAGTTCGTCGACCAGCAACGAGATACTGGTGTCGCCACGCTCATCTTTATAGAGGCCGTAATTGTCAATGATTTTACCCAGATTCTCAGTCGTCATTACTCGCTGACTGATCACCTGTATGCGCTCACCCGCATATGAGGTTACTGTTGAACGGACGAGCTCACTGGGTATTTCTTGTTGCTCAATTAAGATGGTGGCTTCAGCGCGATAGATAGACGGCAGTCCCACTGCTAATCCAAAGCTAATAAGCAGGATAATTGCTGCCGGTATAATTAACTGTTTTTTCCGCCGCTTAAGAATGGCCAGATAATCAGCAATCCCGAGTAGCTCTTCTTCTTCCATTGTCCCTGTCATATCCTATTTCCGAGCCGCGGATTGTAGCATACAACTGCAGCTTTAGAAGAAATATATAATCCTATAAAACTTATGATGGGCTTTGCTACAACTTAAAATGTGAAATGCATATTGATTTCTCACTAGAATGATTCACATTTCTTTATCTCAAAGTATGCTAGGGTTAAAACGCCATAGTGATATTTCCTGTGATAGCAAAATAGTGGTAACAAAACAGACTCAGTCTTCAAATACCACCTGAAAGCTCATCTTACTGGCGCTGAAAAAATTCCATCCATGAAGCTGTCTCGATTTTGAGAAGTTTATACCGACCGTCTCGCACTAAAAGCCGCAAATCCTAATAGTGCCGTTCCAAACAACCAAGCTGCTACAGGAAGGGGAACAACATTGGCGGCAACATCATAGGCAGCTCCGAATATTCCGTCATGACTAACAACAAACTGCAATGTGTAATCACCTTTAGCTAGCGCACTTATTGGAATTAAAGTACCAGCAAGATCGCCACTCGAAAGAAGCACATTTGAGTTGCTATCAATCACCGTAAAGACTGAAGCACTCAGCGGCTCTACTACAGAAGTTAACTCATTATCGCCAATCGATACACTAACAGAATTAGGCGCTGTCACTTCGAAAGTACCAGTATCGGTATAAGCACCAGAGTAATCATACGAATCTGTATGTAAGTGATTGAAAGTATGGGTTTGTCCCGGGGTGAGATCAATATCGTGATTGATTGCTGCTGAAGAGCTTCCCAATCCGGTCAGACTGATCAAACTAAGAATTACGCTTGATATCCTTTTAAACAACTTCATGTTACTGCCTCTGATTTGTAAAACATCCTATTTCACTGAGGCATTCCAAAAACTATCATCCCTAATGGGCTGAACACTGACTAATCCTCAGAGAGTGTTTTGATCACAGCATTGCACTATCAATATCGTGACCGGCAGACTTGCAAGCAATTTATGTGCCTTAAAATAAGTGCGTATCTATCTCATTGTTATTCATAGGGTAAAAAAGTTTCTCCCTAGCATTTCATTTTTTTACTCTAATGCTTAGAGCTCAAGTGTAAAATATTCTGACAGCATCTAGTATTCTAAACTTCTATTCCAGTGGCTCGGTTAAACCACACTAAACCGCACACCCAGCCAAAATACATGGAGATTATTCGGGGAGAAATCGAAATATCGACTTGAAGTTCGCCAGCACCAATAATCCGTAGCCAGTTATTTGAGCGCTGATTATTAAGCAATGTAAGCAGACACCATAATAACGCAAACAAACTCCTTCATGGATCTATACACTGTTGATTTTCGGGGCACCCTGCAGACATTGGGATTATTAAACAAAACTTGATAGGTCAAATAGTTCTGCGGGGACAGACATCTCTTATGGACACAATCGCTTCCTAATCCTTATTTGGTTATTTACCTCAACCTAAAATTATTACTCAATCCGATATTTCCTGACACATAATTCTGTACAACATCACAAACTGTTAAAAATTTATAAAAATTCTCCTCACAGTCGACTTTTTTATTCTCCTACTATCAATTCACTCTTGTTATTATCACTCAATTTAGATCATAATTTTATGCTGGACACTCTACATGGACTCAGCAGCTCAGGAGGAAAGGGATTTGCTCGATGTCAAGCAAACAGAACGGTCTCTATTACAACGTCGTAATAGTCTGACGACATCTCTTCAGGCCTTACTTGACGGCCTTTCTGTGGTGGTAATTCTGCTCACCCTACTCTTTTTCCTGCATGGGGAACTGACCACTCACTATGTAATTTTAGCCATGGCTCTACTGGGCAGTATGTCAGTCATCTACGACCGGATGAATATCTATCGCCATCACGGCACCATGACCAAAAAAGCCTTCAAACTACTGAAGGCTTGGAGCAGTGCTTTCGCCTTTCTGCTGCTGCTGGCATTTGCCACCAAGCACTCGGAAACCTACTCCAGGACTGTGATCGGGTTGCTTTTCCTCTTCGGCTACCTTGCTCAGGTATTCCTCCATTTTGGCTTTCGCCTGTTACAGCGCCACATGGTTGCACATGAAGCAAACACCAATGCACTGGTAATTGGCAATGGGGCGTTAGCCAGGCATCTGCATCATAGAATTAATAATAACCCGTGGATGCCGGAAGAGATTATTGGAGCGGTATTAACCGCTGATTGCAAGGAAGCCAACGAATCGTCTGCTGATACTGAATTACCTGTTCTCGGTAAATTGCAAGATATCAAGGCGTTAATAAAGCGTCATGAGATCCAGACCATCTACATAGCAGTATCACTGGACAGTTCACCAATGATTCAACAGATCTACTTTGAACTGCTGAATGAAAACGTGAATATCCATTGGGCACCCAATATTTTTGCCCTGAATCTGATTAATCATAGTGTGAAGGAGTTGGCAGGAATACCAATTTTAACACTCTCTGAGACTCCTTTGATCGGCACACACCTTCTGATAAAGACCATCGAAGACCGGGTATTGTCACTGCTCATGCTAATCATGGTCAGCCCGATCATGTTAATTACAGCGGTACTCATCAAAACTGAATCACCAGGGCCTGTATTTTTCAGGCAGGAGCGCACCGGCTGGGATGGAAAGAACTTCAGGATCTGGAAGTTTCGCAGTATGAAACTGCATACAGAAGAGAATGGTGAGGTAAAACAGGCGACCCGGGAAGATCCACGTATTACCCGCATCGGTCGATTTATCCGTCGTACCAGTATCGACGAATTACCACAATTGTTTAATGTGCTGGCTGGGCAGATGTCCCTTGTGGGTCCACGCCCACATGCACTGCAGCACAACATCGAATACTCAAAGCAGATTGAAGCCTATCTGGCCCGCCACCGGATTAAACCTGGTATTACGGGGCTTGCCCAGATACGTGGGTTTCGCGGGGAAACCAAAGAGCTTGAACAGATGGAAAAACGGGTCAAGTATGATCTGGAATACATCAATAACTGGTCTCTTTGGCTTGATCTTTCGATCTTGGCGAGAACACCCTTCTCGCTAAAAAGTGACAAGGCATACTAACCAGGTTACTTTTATTAATACAGTTTTTTTAAGGGTGTTTAACATGGACGATAATGTTATCTGGTATCAAGCCACTGTCACCCGCGATCGTCGGGAGAAAATGAACTTACACAAAGCCAAGCTACTTTGGTTTACAGGCCTTTCCGGATCGGGTAAGTCAACCATTGCCCACGCCTTGGAAGAGCGTCTACATCAGAGAGGTTGTAGAACTTACGTATTTGACGGAGACAATGTCAGGCATGGCCTATGCAATGACTTGGGATTCAGTATTGAAGATCGCACAGAAAATAT
>JAKSBD010000671.1 GCA_022361295.1 Bacteroidales bacterium | reverse complement strand
TGTTGTAAAAGAACGGACGAAGGAAATTGGTATACAAAGAGCGATTGGTGCCAAGCCTGCCATTATTGTCAGTCAACTGCTTACTGAATCGGTCTTTTTGACCACGATAGCCGGCTTTATTGGACTGGCAATAGGAACAGTGGCACTTTACCTTGTTGATATGGCGGTTGATGCCTCTAGAGCAGCCGGCAATGGAGAAGATGAAACATTCTTCCTGAATCCAGAAATCGGTTTACCACTGGCTATCGCTGCATTAACAATGCTAATCTTAGTTGGGTTAATTGCAGGCTTAATTCCTGCCCTTAAAGCCATTAGAATTAAACCTATTGAAGCGCTTAGACACGAATAAAAAATAAGAACATACTAGAAACTATAAAAAATCTAAACTCATGAAGAAGGTATTTAAAATATTAGGTGGTGTAATATTTATTGCATTAGTTGGGTGGGTTGTATTTTACTTATACAATCAATCAAAAAAGGATCCTGTTGTTTATGAAACAGAATTGGCTGAAGTAACCAATATAATCAAGAAAACAGTTGCAACCGGATCTGTTGTTCCCCGCAAAGAGATTGACATCAAACCACAGGAAAGTGGTATAATCACACAAATATATGTAGAGGCCGGTGACGAGGTACAAAAGGGCGATTTAATTGCCAAGGTGCAAATTATTCCTGAAATGATTCAGGTAAATAATGCTGAAGCCCAGCTAAAGAGAGCAGAGATTAGCTTTAAGAATGCAAAAATAGAATATAAACGTAAGAAAGAGCTGTTTGATACAGGTGTCATTCCTGAATCGGAGTTTTTAGAAGAGCAATTACGCTACGAAACAGCAGAAGCTGATAAGCTGGCAGCTGAAAATAACCTCCAGTTAATTAAAGAGGGGGTGACCAATAACTCCAAAGGCCAAACCAATACTTTAATTCGCTCAACCATTACAGGAATGATTCTGGATGTGCCAATTAAAGAAGGTAACTCAGTTATTAAGAGTAATACTTTTAACGACGGAACGACAATTGCAGTAGTTGCTGATATGGGCAAAATGGTATTTGAAGGAAAAGTGGATGAAACTGAGGTTGGAAAAATCAGACAAGGAATGGCGCTATTATTATCAATTGGAGCCATTGAGGATGAACAATACGATGCTACCTTGGAGTCAATCGCACCTAAAGGAGTTGAAGAAAACGGCGCCATCCAGTTTGAAATTAAGGCTGCTGTCCAGCTTAAAAAGGACCAGTTTATCAGAGCCGGATACAGTGCCACTGCTGATATTGTTCTTGACAGACGCGATAGTGTATTAGCCCTAAAAGAAAAGCTGATCACTTTTAGCAATGACTCTGCCTTTGTTGAAGTAGAGACTGGTGAGCAATTATTTGAAAAACGACTTATTACAACCGGATTATCTGACGGAATTAAAATTGAAATTACTGAAGGAATCTCAAAAGAAGATAAAATTAAGATTCCAAAAATCTAATTTCGGTAATTATTAATATTTTAGTATTCGCAACACCTGGCCTCGGCCGGGTGAATTAACCTGAAGAGAAAACATAGGCTCACACCTATCAAAAAAATTATCTATGAAATCAATAATTGCTATTGCCACTATCTGTTTTATGGCAATCAATATCCAGGCTCAGGACTCGCTTAAAGTTGAGTGGCAGGGTCAGAAAAAACACTGGTCCTTATTGGAATGTATAAACTATGCCCATGACAATAACATTACCATTAAGCGTCAAACAGTTAACACGCAATACCAGGAAAACCTTTTAAAGCAAAGTAAGCTGGATCGCCTTCCGGATTTAAATGCCAGCACTGACGGTTCTCTAAGCTTTGGTTATACGTGGGTACAGCAAGAAGCTACAAATGTTGATCAGACAATACAATCATTGGGCGTTAGCGCCAACAGTAACGTTAATGTATTTAATGGATTAATCACATCCAATACCATTAAACGCAATAAAGTTGACCTACTTGCAGCAATAGAGGATATGGAGAAAACCAAAAATGATATTGGTTTACAAATCACCGGTCATTATCTGCAAATCCTTTTTGACAAAGAGTTATTAAATGTAGCTGAAGAACAATACGAAACAAGTAAGCTACAAGCTGAGCGCACCAAAAAGCTGGTTGATGCAGGAAGTCAGGCTATGGGCAGCTATCTTGAAATTAAGTCTCAGGCAGCAAAAGAGGCTTTAAATGTCACCCAACAACAAAATGCATTGGGGATGTCTTTATTGGATTTAGCACAATTACTGGATTTAGAACGACCGATTGAATTTGATATTTTAAGCCCTGAACTACCAGAATTAAATGCCTTTACACCAGAGCCTCCCGCTGACATTTACTCAATGGCACTGGAAATTATGCCTGAGATAAAAAGTGCGACCTATAATACTGAGAGTAAAGAATACGACCTTAAAATTGCCAAAGGAAACTATTACCCTACACTTGGAGTAGGTGCCGGCATGTCGACCAATGCCAACTGGTTAGCGGACGATCCGTATGATTCAAACAGGTCATTAAATGAGCAGTTTAAGACGAACCGGAATACATACGTCGGTGCCCGTTTAAGCATTCCTATCTTCAACCGTCTACAGGCCCGTAACAACGTTTCCAATGCAAAACTAAGTGTAATGGATGCTCAGTACCAATTAAAACAAGAGAAACTTAACCTTCGCAAAAAAATACAGCAGGCATATGGTAATGCAGTTGCAGCCTACAACAAGTATTTATCAAGTGAGGAAGCCGTTAACTCATTTGCTGAATCGTTCCGTTATACAGAGAAGAAATTTAATGTTGGATTGGTTAACTCGGTTGATTACAATGTGGCAAAAACCGATTACACACGTGCTCAATCTGACTTATTACAAGCCAAGTACGAATATATTTTAAGAACTAAAATTCTTGACTTTTACAAAGGCATCCCAATTGAATTATAACGTTTCATAATACCCTTTTTACCCTTATTTTTATTACACCGGATAATGTTAGAGCAATATCCGGTTTTTTTTTGCGTCTAATAATGAAAACTTATGCCTCTTACTTCTCGTCATATCAAAGTTATTTATAAATTAGCCATGATTATAAATAACTGAACCTATGAAGAAACCTGTTGTTATTGCTATCGTTGCTATTATAACTATTGTTATTGTTCTTGTTATCGGCAAAAAACAAGGATGGATTGGCCAGGAATATCAGGAAAAAGTACTTGCAGAGAAAGCACAGCATCGTACCATTACTGAAGCCATTACTGCCAATGGAAAAATAAACCCGATAGTTGAAGTGAAGATCAGTTCTGATGTATCGGGTGAGATATTGGATCTATTGGTAGAAGAAGGCCAGGAAGTAAAGCGTGGGCAAGTATTGGCCCGTATTCAGCCCGATATCTACGAACGTAATTATGAAAAGATGGAGGCATCGGTGAAGTCGGCCGAAGCGAACTTGCAACAGGCTAAAGCTCAACTCCAGCAAAAAAGATTAAACTACAATCGTAATAAACAACTGTGGGAAGACAAAACCATTTCAGAATCTGATTTTGAACAGGTTGAGTCCGAATTTGAAATTGCCCGTGCCAATAAGGCATCAGCAGAAGCATCATTGCGTAATTCACGGGCATCATTAAAGGAAGCCAAAGACAATTTGAATCGTACAACTATTTATGCACCAATGGATGGAACCATTTCACGCTTAAATGTAGAAAAAGGTGAACGAGTTGTAGGAACAGCCCAGTTTGAAGGTACCGAAATGATGACACTGGCTAACCTTCACCAAATGGAAGTACTGGTTGATGTGAATGAGAATGATATTATCCGCGTTAGCTATAATGATACATGTATTATTGAGGTCGATGCCTATCTAAAACAGGAATTCAAAGGGGTGGTGACTCAAATTGCCAACTCGGCCAAAACTCAGGGCACCAGTGCAGATCAAATTACCAATTTTGAAGTAAGAGTGTTGATCCTGCCGGAATCTTACCAGCATCTGATTAAAGAAAATGCAAATAACATATATCCGTTTCGTCCGGGTATGTCCGCAACAGTAGATATCCAAACCAATACACGATACAATACTTTAACGGTACCTATTCAATCCGTTACTACACGTCCCGATTCTATTATGACAGACTCCATAAAAATGGAGGTAGACAAAGACAAACGAATTGAGGTTGTGTTTGTCGTTGAAGAAGGGAAAGCTGTTCAGAAAAAGGTTGTGCCAGGTATTCAAAACACAAAATACATTGAGATTCTGGAAGGCCTCGCTGAAGATGATGAAGTTGTCAGTGGCCCTTATTCTGCTATTTCGCGCAAACTTAAAAGTGGTAACGCCGTTCAGGTTGTGGATAAGTTATTTGAAGATAAAAAGGACTAGTCATCTTTGTTTCGACACCAAATTACCATTTGGTTTCTTAAAAGACCGGATGTATGTTCATGAGAAATACTTCCTTAGGATTTTAGACTGCTAACGCTTTTATTGCAGAATATTATCATCTTTTTAGCTCAATCTGAGGTGCGAAATTAAAATCGAACTCAGGTTATTAGTATTACTATCTTTCAAACAATTTATTATTTTTGCGCAATAATTTAAGGATATGGCAAAGATATTGAGTATTGAAACGTCTACCGGTGTTTGTTCGGTAGCCTATAGCGAGAATGGGAAAGTTATTGCATCAAAAGAATTATTCCAGGTTAATTCTCATGCATCTAACCTGACAGTTTTAATTGAAGAACTTTTTGCTCAAGACTCAACCCCTGAGATGAAAGATATTGATGCTGTTGCTGTAAGTAGTGGCCCGGGTTCATATACTGGTCTGCGCATAGGAGTTTCTACTGCTAAGGGTATTTGCTATGCTTTAAATAAACCCGTTATTGCCATCGACTCCATGCAAATCTTAACACAACCGATGGTTAACCAGGAGTGGGAAGCATCAGAATTACCAATCGTATTTTGCCCCTTAATGGATGCTCGTCGAATGGAAGTTTACACAGCTGTTTTTGATCAGCAACTTAATAAACTGGAAGATATTTCTGCTAAAATTGTTGACGAAGAAACATTTGTCAAATGGCTGGGAAGCAACAAAGTTGTATTCTTCGGTAACGGTGCAGACAAGTGTAAAGATGTTATCAAACATGACAATGCTATTTTTGCCGATGACTGTCATCCTTTGGCAAAAAACCTGGCACCCTTGGCCGAAAGATATTTTGCTGAAGAGAAGTTTGAAGATGTTGCTTACTTTGAACCTTTTTACCTGAAAGACTTTGTTGCCACAACACCAAAGAAAAAGGTACTATAGAGAAAACCTATAAGTATTTCAAAGCGTTTGTTTGTCATATAGAGTAAGTAATCTTATCTTAATCTCTAAAACAAAGGCTTATGAAAAAGCTTACCATCATATTGATTTGTTTCTTCCTGACAGTGAACCTACTGGCATCACAGGAAGAAAAAAAAGATACTGTTTTTATTCCGCCCTATCCTTTAACAGATCATCAGGCGTATCAGGGTGGTGAAAAGCTTGTTTTTACACTTAACTATGGTATTGTAACAGGAGGAAAGGCCACCCTTACTGTTAAAGACTCTTTATTCAATGACACAAAGGTTCATCATGTAATTGGCCGTGGTGTTACAGTTGGCATTGCAGATGTCTTATACAAAATCCGTGATCGTTACGAAAGTTTTATTGATGTGGAAACCAATGAACCGGTTAAAGCAGTCAGGAGTATTCGCGAAGGTCGCTATCGCTACTACAATGAGGTAGAGTACAACAGAGACTCCTCACAGGTACTTTCTAAAAAATCGGGAGTGCACAATGTTCAGGAAGGCATTTTAGATATTTTATCTGCCTTTTATTTTGCCAGAAACCATAAGTTTAATGAAGATCTTGAGGTAGGAGAAGTTATTGAGTTCATGACTTATTTTTCTGATGAAAACTTTCCATTGCGCATTCGCTATAGAGGAACTGAGGTAATTAAAACTGATTTTGGAAAAATTGAGTGTTATAAATTCTCCCCGGTTACTGAAGTTGGCAGGGCCTTTAAAACAGAAGATGACATGCACGTGTGGATAACGCGTGATAAAAACCGTATACCAATGCGCGTGCGCTTCGACCTGGCTGTAGGTTCCTTTACCTGCAACTTGCATGAATTTAAAGGATTGAAACATCCCTTTAGCAGTGTTCAACATTAATGGCTAATTAACTGAAAAGGACAGCTTTTAAGTCATACAATTCGTTTTTTACGCGAATTCGTGTATTTTTGCAGCGTTTTTTAAGATAATAATAATCACAATTTCAATAGTATGGCAACTACAGCTGATTTTAGAAACGGTATGTGCATTGAATACAATGGACAGTTATTCTTCATTGTACAATTCCAGCACGTTAAGCCGGGAAAGGGAGCCGCGTTTGTAAGAACAAAACTTAAGAATGTATCAACCGGTAAGGTAATAGAAAATACATTTAATGCAGGTGTAAAAGTTAACGAAGCGCGTGTAGAGCGTCGTCCGCACCAGTTTCTTTATAAAGATGATATGGGTTATCACTTTATGAATGCTGAAACATTTGAGCAGGTACCTATCGAAGAAGGATTAATTGACAATACTTCATTATTAAACGAAGGAATGGAAGTTGAAGTTGTTTACCACGCTGACACAGAAACTCCATTAATGGTTAACCTTCCTACAAATGTTGTATTTGAAGTGACCTACACTGAACCAGGTGTTAGAGGTGATACTTCATCGACTAACTCATTGAAGCCAGCTACTGTAACAACTGGTGCTCAAATTATGGTACCTTTATTTATTAATACTGGTGATAAGATTAAAATCAACACCTCAGACAACTCTTATGTTGAGCGTGTAAAATAATTTTACCATAAAATATTAACACCCTGTTATAATCTTACTGCTAAACAGTTAGTGGCAAATTGTAACAGGGTCTTTTATTTATAAAACAGACTCGTTAATAAGAAATACTGACTTTTATAGGTTTTTTTTAATACCTTAGTTGGAAAGAGTTATCTTCTATGGTTACCCAGTTAAAAAAGAAAAGACTTCGTTTATACAAGGATAGGCTGAATATTATCCTTGATATTGCGCAGACTATTAATGAGGATCATTCCATTGAAGACTTACTATCTGAATTTGAAATTTTACTCCGCGAAGAACTTGAAGTTGGTAAGGTATTGGTCTATACACTCTCTAACGATGTATGGAAGAATCTGCTGATTTCGGGTGTTACCGAAGAAGAAGCCGCAACCATTGATGTAGAAAAGGATTTGTTGCAGTACGAAACAATTGAAAGCATCACCTTATCACATCCACCTAATCTGAAGGGCTTTGATGCTGTTATCCCTCTGTTTCACAGATATCATGCCATTGGTTATGTGCTGATTGGCGATATTGAGGAAGAGCAGCAAGGTATCAGCCCAACGATTAAACACCTCAAGCTAATTCAGATTATCTCCAACCGGATTATTGTGTTTGTTGAAAACAAACGCATGCAACAGGAGTTACTTGAGCAAGAAGCGATTAAAAAGGAGATGGAACTGGCATCACGGATTCAGAATCAGCTGGTTCCGAGTGAGCATCAACTACCCAAAACCTCCAAACTGGATATCCACACCTACTATCAGCCTCATATGGGCGTTGGTGGTGATTATTATGACGTATTTCGCTTATCACGTAATACGATTGGTTTCTGCATTGCTGATGTTTCGGGCAAAGGGATATCCGCCGCCATGCTGATGTCTAATTTCCAGGCAGTTATTCGTTCCCTATTCACCTATAGCGGTAATCTGAAAAAACTGATTCATCAGTTGAATGCCCGTGTAAATGAAAGTGCCAACAGTGAGAAGTTCATCACATTGTTTATTGGAAGGTACAATCTGATCACGCGGCGTCTGAGTTATGTGAATGCAGGTCATTTACCTCCACTGTTATTCGATTCCCGCAAAAAGCAGCTTATCCATTTGGAAGATGGCTGTATTGGATTAGGTATGCTCGATTTTATTCCTTCTATTGAAGTTGGAAAGGTACATATTCCTAAAGGATCAAAACTTTTGGCTTTTACCGACGGTTTGGTTGAGCTGGATGATGGCCATCAGGTTGAGTCAGGTGCTGAGGAGGTAGAAGAGATAATGAACAACAATCACCCGCTGGAACAAAACTTCCTGGGGCTACGAAAAATCATTGACCGCATTGAAAAGGATGGTGCTGCCTTTGATGATATCTCATTAATTGGCCTTGAGTTCAAATAAAAAAAGCAGACATTACTGCCTGCTTTCCTTTATTCTATCATTTACACCCTATTGAGCAATTACTAGAAAGTAATTTTTCTTTCCTTTTTGAACCAATAAGTATTTGTCATTTAAAAGGGCTGATGCATCAACTGTTGACTCTGCATCGCTTACTTTTTCTTTGTTAATACTCATTCCGCCACCTTTGATAGTACGACGCAATTCTCCCTTTGATGGAAATACCGTTGCTTTTTCAGCCAGTAATTCAATAACATTTACGCCTTCTGTAAATAAGGCCTTGTCAACCGTAAACTGAGGAACTCCCTCAAATACTGCCAATAATGTTTTCTCATCAATTTTACGAAGGGCATCAGTTGTGGCTTTACCAAATAATATCTGCGACGCTTCAACAGCTGAGTCATAGGCCTCACGACCGTGCACCATAACTGTTACCTCTTCAGCCAAACGCTTTTGCATCGCTCTTAAGTGAGGTGCTTCAGCTTGTTCTTTTGCCAATACTTCAACTTCTTCCTTTGTAAGCATGGTAAAGATCTTAATATATTTTTCAGCATCCGAATCTGATGTATTCATCCAGAACTGGTAGAAATGGTAAGGACTTGTTTTCTCAGGATCTAACCAAACGTTACCACTTTCTGTTTTACCAAACTTACCACCATCAGCTTTAGTAATCAGTGGGCAAGTCATCGCAAAAGCTTCTCCTCGTTCTTTACGACGGATCAATTCAGTACCTGTTGTAATATTACCCCATTGATCTGATCCTCCCATTTGAAGCTTACAGTTCTTCTCGCGGTATAAGTGTAAAAAGTCAAACCCTTGCACCAACTGATAAGTAAACTCAGTAAATGACATTCCAACGCGCGACTCTTCACCCAAACGTTTCTTTACAGAATCTTTCGCCATCATATAGTTAACTGTAATGTGTTTACCAATATCACGGATAAACTCAAGGAAAGTAAACTCCTTCATCCAGTCATAGTTATTTACCAATTCGGCACCATTGGCTAATGATGAATCAAAATCAAGGAATAAAGCCAATTGCTTTTTCAAACAAGCCTGGTTGTGACGCAAAGATTCTTCATCCAATAAATTGCGCTCCTGCGATTTCCCGGATGGATCACCAATCATACCTGTTGCCCCGCCAACTAAAACCAGGGGTTTATGTCCACATGCCTGAAAATGTTTTAACATCATCACGCCAACCAGGTGACCAATGTGTAATGAATCTGCTGTTGGATCGATACCCACATAAGCTGACGTCAGTTCTTTTTCTAATTGCTCTTCTGTTCCCGGCATTACATCGTGTATCATGCCACGCCATCTTAATTCTTCAACAAAATTCATGGTTGTGTTTTATTTATTGTCTCGCAAGACGCTATTTTACATTAATTATTTACGAAGTGACAAAGATAATAAAAACCAAAGGTTTGGATACTCACTTTTAAGGGCTAAAAATTCTAAAACGCGCAGGAAGGAACTCTATACTTATTAATGTAGCTTTTTAACATACAGTTAACCTACAAAAATTGTATTTTTAAATAATTTTGACGTTTTCAGAACACACTAACTAAATCGCATGAAATTTCTACACATTTTGTTGATTGCCTGCCTGTCAACAAGCATACTTGCCCAAAAGAAAAATGTGAAGGCGACCTATATTTCTACTCCTTTAAAAATTGATGGTCAATTATCAGAAGATTATTATCAAAAAGGTGAACCGGCTACTGATTTTGTTCAGCTTCAACCCTATAATGGCCGACCAGCCATGCAACGCTCTGAAGTTTGGTTCTTTTACGACCAAACCGCTATTTATGTAGGAGCTATGTTGCACGACACTGCACCTGACAGTATCAATAACTACCTGACTGAAAGGGATAACATTGGTAATTCTGATTACTTTGGCGTCTATATCGATCCCTATAACGAAGGGCAGCTATCATACGGTTTTTATATAACTCCAGCTGGTGTTCAGTCGGATATGAAAGCCATAAAAAGTGATCGTGACCGTGAAGATGGTAATTGGGATGCCGTGTGGGAGAGCAACACTCAAATCACTGATGATGGTTGGATTGTAGAGATGCGCATCCCCTACTCTGCTCTTCGCTTTCCGGATCAACCGGTTCATTTATGGGGAGTAAACATCTTTCGGAATATACGCCGACACAATTCAAATAATACATGGAACCTGATTGATCGTAATATCTCAGGCTGGATACACCAGCAGGGAGAATTATCGGGGATTGAAAATATTAAGCCTCCTACCCGACTTTCGTTCACACCGTACCTTGCCATGTATGTTGAACAAAATGAGGAAATTGACAAAACAGATTTTACCTATAAAGGTGGTCTTGATATGAAATACGGCATCAATGAAAGCTATACGCTTGATATGATGCTTATACCTGACTTTGGCCAGATTCAATCGGACGACCGCCAGCTTAACCTTGGACCATACGAGATTTATTATGCCGAACGTCGCCAGTTTTTTACAGAAGGTATGGAATTATTTGACCGGGGTGATGTGTTTTACTCCAGACGAATAGGTAGCCGACCTAAGTTTGCAGGCAGTGTTAACGATGAGCTTGAGGAGAACGAAGTGATTAGTGATCGCCCTTCTGAAACACAGTTGGTCAATGCTACAAAAATATCGGGACGAAGTAAAAATGGTTTTGCAGTTGGTTTTTTAAATGCTATGTCGCTTAATTCACATGCCACGATAAAAGACACTATGAATAATTCCTCAAGAGAGGTTCTTATTCAACCATTTACCAACTATAATGTATCTGTTATTGATCAATCACTGAAAAATAACTCATATGTCAGTCTTATCAACACCAATATGACAATGTACGACCATTCTTTTGGTGCTAATGTGACAGCCACCGAATTCCAGATCAGAGACAGATCATTAACATATGCCATCAGTGGTAAGGGAGGAATTAGTCACCGTGGTGCTGAAGATAAAGAAACAGGTTGGTTTGGTGAGCTTGAGTTAGCCAAAAACAGTGGAAAATGGCAATTTGGTATATCTCAGGAGGCTTACCACAAAGATTATAATCCTAATGATATGGGTTTTTTAAGGCGTAACAATCTGTTTGATACAGATA
>JAKSBD010000336.1 GCA_022361295.1 Bacteroidales bacterium | reverse complement strand
CGATTGTTTATTTATGGGTATTTAAACCGTATCCGTTCGTCCCGATCTTTAGAGAAAGAATGCAAACGCAACATTGAATTGATGTGGTTGCTCAGGCAGTTAAAACCTGATCACAATACCATTGCCAATTTCAGACGCGATAACCTCAAGGCCATTAAACGTGTATTTAAGGAAACAGTACGGGTAGCCAAATATTTTAGCCTGATAGGTGGCCAGCTCCTCGCGGGAGATGGAACCAAGCTAAGAGCGCAAAACAGCAAGAAGAATAACTTCAACCAAAAGAAGATTGACCGTCACTTGCAATACATCGAAAACAAGCTGGACGAGTACAACCAGGCATTGGCTATGGAAGATGGTGATTCATCGAAGAAAAAGGAACTGCAGGATGAGATTAAAAAGCAAGAACAGCGAAAAGAGAAGTACCATAAATTGGAAGCTGAACTAAAGGAAACAGGAGCAAAACAGGTGTCAACATCTGATCCTGAGAGTCGACAGATGGCTATTCGGAACATTATTACCGAGGTGGCTTACAATGTACAAACTACTGTTGATGACAAGCATAATCTGCCCATTGACTATAAGGTTACCAATGAAAACGATACCAATGCCATGGGCATGATGCTGACAAGTGCTGTTGACGAAATTGGACACAACAATTTTACAGCACTTTACGATAAGGGCTATCACACCGGAAGTGAGTTTGAGAAAGCTGCCAAACTGGGTGTTGATGTGATGGTGGCTATACCGGACAAACCTAAAAATTCGCAAGCCCCTGACCTGGCATATAATTTAGAGCATTTTAAATATGATTCAGAAAAGCACACCTACACTTGTCCTCAAGGACAAACACTAACAACAAATGGCAAATGGCACAAAGCCAATCGTGGAGGCGATTTTCAACTATTCAGAACACCTGCCTGTAAGGGATGTGCAAGCAGATCCAAGTGTACAAGTGTTAAGTTTAACGGTCGAATCATCCGGTATGTGGCTGGATGTGTTCACGTGGCAGCTAACAAACAACGTATTGAGGCCAATCCCAAACTCTACAAACGTCGGCAAGCCATTGTAGAACACACCTATGGTACTATAAAGCGGCAATGGGGATTTGATTATGTAATAACAAAAAAATCGATCAGCAGAGCCAGTGCTGATGTGGGACTGATGATGTCAGCCTATAATCTACGCAGGTTAATCAATATCTTGGGCATAGTAGAATTGATTACTGCTTTAAGGCTATTTAATCCATTAAAAAAGGTCAAATACGCCGTAAGAAGCACATTTATGTACCTGAATTGCTATTGGGATAAAATTAACTCAAATCTGATTTTTTCTTTTAGTACTCAAAACTTAAAGTTATTTTTAAATCAAACCATGGCAGCATAATTTGTTTTTAGACAGACTGCCGTTGTACGCCATTAAAACAGAGACCCAACTAACATGATAGGATATTTCAAAAAAAGAAAATTCAAAAGAGAGGTTGAGAATTTAGAAAATAATCTGTTATCAACTCTAAAAGAGCATTTTCCTGATTTGGCTGAAAATCATGACCACTGGATTTTAAGTACAGTAATGATGTTGGCTGGTAATGAGAAAACAATCCAACTTATGCACATGACTACTGACCTTGATTACGAGGCAAAAAATAAAGCCAAACATCAGAAAAATTTCAAGATTGAGGGAATTGAAATAATGAATAAACAATCTGGTCAATACATCCCGATAAAGATTCATGTTTATGGAAATCTGATGCAGCATATCTTTTTGCAAAATAATATAGGAATTTCTAAAGAGTACGATTTGGAGAGCATTCGGGTTAATAAACTTACAACTGAAACTCTAAAGACAGAGAATCCAGATGAGGAAATATTAAGAAAAATTCTAAAAAACTTATCTAAGGACAAGTTGGAACAGATTGAGATTGCAGATACATTTGAAATAGAGTTAGATAATAAATTATACTACACTGTTTTTGACATGGAGGATGGCAATTATATTGCTGTTAATAAGCACGGAAAAGTATTTAGATTAATACATGACCACGAAATTCCAGCAAAGAAAATATTTGATAGTTTGGATTTGTTACTTGATTCTTCTTCCGTTGATAAAAAAGACCTTGAGAAATATTTTATCGATTAACTGAGATTATTAGCATGCCACAAGAAAACGAGCAGACATACGATTTTATTTGCTTTACAGACTTGGCTTACGAATTTGATTTTTCAGAAAAGAAAGAAGCTGAAAAGAAAATCAAGCGCAGATTAAAGTATTATAAACTTGGGGATTACTCACAAGAACGAATTGAGTATATAAGAAATTTAAAGAATGATTTGTATCAAGAAATAAGTTTACAGACAAAATCTAAATATTTTAGCAAATCAAAGTCAAACTTTTCAGATTTAGCGGATTTCAAATTTGAGAAAATGACTGCGGATTATTTGAGTAAGTATGATAAGATAAACGAGTCGGATATGAAAGGTATTTTGAATTTTTCGATTTACTTATATCACATGAGATGAGAGAATAACGGCGTACAACACGCAATAAAAAACATAGGGCAGAAAGTGCTAAATTTAAACGACATAACATTTAATAAACGGCTCGGTAACTTGATAGGTAGGTGCTTCGAAACGCCCTACGTTTCTTATTGCAATCCGTTGGCGTTCATGCCATGACGTATATCATATTAGGAAGAAAAATATCGCCATTAATTTTCAGTTTGCGACACAGTGTTAATTCTAATGAAAGTAAATATGAGATTATTTATATTAGTATTATTGATTTTTAGTTCAATACTTACAAAAGCCACTGAACAAACACCTGATTTACTTATTTATAAATCTGACACGATATATATTGACAATTATCCTCTTGAAATACTATCACATCAAGATTCAATAATCGCAAATAGACTTAAAGACAGCACATGTTTATCGACAGATTGTT
>JAKSBD010000670.1 GCA_022361295.1 Bacteroidales bacterium | reverse complement strand
CATTTTTAACCTGAATTTCAAGGATATTCTGCATCGACTCAGAGAAATAGCAGCTTACGTCTTTACCAATACCAGCTTCCTGAAGGGCAAGACGTACAGGAGCTGACTCATGACCAACCAATGCCTCGGTAATTACGTTAAAAGCCATACAAAGATCAACATCAGTACTTTCGCCAAAAACGAAATTAAGACTGATATATGACTTGTCTTTTGTATCTGCTCCGGCAGGTACAGGATAGGTTTTTTCAGCCACTTTCATAGCATCAAAAGGCTTCTGCTTAGGTATTACCACCTTCTTATCCGACTTTTCATAGTTAACCAGGTAGTTATCGTTGATAAAAGCCATTTCTTTATCCAAATCGGCATTACCATACAATAAAATATATGAGTTAGATGGGTGATAGAACTTCTTATGGAAGTTAACAAAGTACTCGTAAGTCAGCTTAGGAATCTCTGTTGGGTAACCACCAGACGACACACCATAGGTGTTATCAGGGAATAAGATTTTACTGGCCTGGTAATCCAGTTCACGTGAAGGAGAGGAGAATGCACCCTTCATCTCGTTATATACCACACCTTTGTATACCACTTCACCATTTACATCATCCATCTCATGATGCCAGCCTTCCTGCTGAAGGATACGGGGATCATCATAAATTTTGGTGTTGAATACAGCATCAAGGTATACGTGCATCAGGTTAAAATAATCCTTGTCATTCATACTGGCTACAGGATAGGTCGTGATATCCGAGCCGGTCATGGCATTAAGGAATGTGTTTAATGAGCCTTTGGTCAAAACATCAAAAGGACTCTTCACCGGGAAGTTTTTAGAACCATTCAATACAGAGTGCTCCAAAATGTGAGGCGTACCGTAATCGTGTTCAGGCGCTGTTTTAAAAGCAATGTTAAACAGCTTGTTAGGGTCATCGGCCGCTACCTTAAACAGGCGCGCTCCACTTTTTTCGTGGATAAAATACAGACACTCGGCATTCACCTCATTAACGAAGCGTTTCTCAACCAGCTTAAAGCCATTGTAGACCTGATCAACCTGGTATTTACTACCTTGCTGAATACAGGCTGCGAAGCCCAGCAATAAGGTTAAGATTAAAGGAATGAATGTTTTTTTCATGAGTTGTGATTTATTAACTACCTGCATCTCGTTTAGGATTTGGGTAGTACGGTTAATAATTAAGTTAACTAAGATAGTAATTTATATACAAGTAGTTCGGCTTTGCTAAAAAAAATAATTTTACGATTATGTTTATCAGGTTGTGTATTCACCAGGTGAATTATTGATTCGTCAATCATTCCAAATACCAGTTATCGAATTGAAAGAAGATAGGTGGTTTGTTTACGTGTTTATAAAGCAAATTGTAGGGTTGAGTCATTGTCGAATCGTCGAGTTGTTTAAAAAATTAACCGCAGAGACGCTGAGACGCAAAGGTTTTTTATTAGTTGAACTGTTGATTTGGCAAATTGGCGAGTTGTTTAAAAAATTAACCGCAGAGACGCTGAGGCGCAGAGTTTTATTGTTTGTTGAACTGTTAATTTGTCGAATCGTCCATACGATGATATACAGGTTATGCAGTGAGCAAGTAATCACCCATAAAAAACGCCGGTCGAATAGGACCAGCGTTTATATCTTTGGGAGAAAATATATGGGTTTTAAACCTTACCCTTTACCAATTGATTGCACCTTAAAACCAATGGTTTCCAATTGTTCTTTTTCTAAAATGTTGCGACCATCGAATAAGAAGGCCGGCTTAAGCATCATATTATAGACGCTCTTCCAGTCATAGCCTTTAAACTCATCCCATTCAGTGAGAATAGCAACCGCATGTGAATCATTTAAGGCCTCTTCATGGCTGGAGCAGATGGTCACCGACTGCTCAAACTGACGTTCTGCTTCAGCTTCAGACATACCTCGCTGTGTCCACAGGTATACCATATCACGCTTCATTTGCACTGCACTGACTTTAGGATCATACACATGAATCTGCGCTTTGTCTTCTATCAGTTCATCGGCCACATAGATGGCTGCCGACTCCCTTGTGTCGTTAGTATCTTTCTTAAAGGCCCATCCAAGGAAGGTGATTTTCTTGCCTGATACGGTATTAAACAGCGCATCAATAATGTTCTTGGCAAAACGGTGCTTCTGGTAATCATTTAATTTAATCACCTGCTCCCAGTAATCGGCTACCTCTGGCAGACCAAAATGGTTGCACAGGTAAACCAGATTAAGGATATCTTTTTGAAAGCAGGAGCCACCAAAGCCCACTGAGCTCTTTAGGAACTTAGGTCCAATGCGTGAGTCTTTACCAATGGCATCGGCCACTTCATCCACATCAGCACCTGTTTTTTCGCATAAGGCAGAGATGGCATTGATCGATGAAATACGCTGTGCTAAAAAGGCATTGGCCGTTAACTTGGATAACTCCGATGACCATACCCTGGTGGTGATGATGCGCTCACGTGGTATCCAGCTTTCGTAAACTGATACCAACGCTTCAATGGCAGCATTACCTTCCTCGGTTTCAATGTCGCCACCTATTAATATACGGTCGGCATGGTGCAGATCATCAATAGCTGTTCCCTCAGCCAGGAATTCCGGGTTAGATAAGATCTGGAATTTAACATCTCCATTAGTCGCGTCAAATATACGTTTGATGGACTCGGCCGTACGTACCGGCAGGGTAGATTTCTCAACCACTATCTTATCACTTTTGGCCACATCGGCAATCTGCCTGGCACATAACTCAACAAACTTTAAATCGGCTGCCTGGCCTTTGCCTATACCATAGGTTTTGGTTGGTGTATTAACCGATATAAAGATCATCTCCGCTTCTTCAATGGCCTTATTCACTTCGGTTGAGAAAAACAGGTTACGGCCCCTTGCTTCAGCAATCACCTCGGGTAAACCGGGCTCGTAAACAGGTAGTTGATCAAGATCATCACCATTCCAGGCCTCAATACGTTGTTTATTGATGTCAACAACGGTAACTTTTATCTGTGGATTTTTTTGTGCAATGACTGCCATGGTAGGACCGCCTACATAACCGGCTCCTATACAGCAAATGGATTTAATGGGCTTCATTATGTGTGTTGTTTGAGTTATTTTAAGTTGAAAAATTCAAGTTGTAAATGTAGTAAAAAATGAGCGGAGATAGGGTGTTGGGGGAGTTGTTGATTTGTTAAATCGTCGAGTTGTTTAAAAAGAAAACGCAGAGGCGCTGAGACGCAGAGTTTTATTGTTTGTTTAACTGTTAATTTGTCGAATCGTTGAAAACCGGTCAGTTGTTCCACTGTATTTAAGAAATCAGCTACTCCATCAATCGAGGAAATCAAAAACAACGTTTTTAGTGAAATAACTGTTCTTTTGAAACTCCCTTGACACTTATT
>JAKSBD010000669.1 GCA_022361295.1 Bacteroidales bacterium | reverse complement strand
TTCTTCCTGGTGAGTAATTCTCTTTAGATAATTAATCAAAAATTTAGGAATGAATCGTTTGAGTTTTGGGTTTTTGTCATGAAAAACCTTATCAATATCTATAAATTTGTCTTCTAATTTTCCCTTTTCCATGTACTCATTCAATAATCAGCTCAATTTTAGGAAATATTTATGAAACATGAGGGAATTAACAGAATTTTCTGGTCTTGTGATTAATTAAAAAAAAACTCTGTTTGACTTTGTGTACGCTCATTTGGGTAGGTTATGCATTGAGAGGTGTCTAAAAAAATTATCAACAAGTGGTATAAAGTGGTTTAATGTGGTTGCAAGTGGTTTTAAAGTTTTATACTTTTACCAAAGTAAATACGTATTTAGTAATGACCACATTTATAGGCGATTTCATCTGTAAGCCCGATGCTAAAGGGCGTGTTGTATTGCCTTCACTCTTTAAGAAAGTGATGAGTGAAGACGATCAGTCTGTGTTTGTGGTTCGCAAAAACCTCTTTGATAACTGCCTTGATCTGATTCCTCAAAATGAATGGCAGAAAGAAGTTCAGATAATCGATAAAAAATTAAGTGGTTTCAGGCAAAAAGATCAGCGTTTGAAGAGAGCTTTGTATCGTTCGACGGCTGAAGTGACTTTGGATGCCAATGGTCGTTTTTTAGTACCTAAGCGCTTGATGGAGATGATTGCGGTGAATGGGGAAGTTGTTTTGTTGGGAGTAGGTCGTAATATCGAATTATGGAGTAAGCAACAATTCGAAAATGATGGTTTGGAAGGTGAGGAGATTGGAGAGTTGGCAGAAGAGTTGCTAGGTGGTAACTTTGGCGAAGAAGAAAAATAAAGAATATGGAAAAGGGGTATCATGTACCGGTTTTGCTAAATGAATCAATTGATGGCTTAAATATTAAGCCTGATGGTGTTTATGTTGATTTAACCTTTGGAGGAGGTGGTCACTCATGTGAGATTTTAAGTCGACTGGGTGAGGATGGGAAGCTTGTAGTTTTTGATCAGGATGAAGATGCGTATAAGAACAGACCGGAGGATGAACGCTTATTTTTTGTACGTCATAATTTTCAGTACTTATCACACTTTCTTCGCTATTTAAAAATTGATGCTGTAGACGGTATATTAGGAGACCTGGGTGTTTCGTCACATCATTTTGATGCGGCCGAACGTGGTTTTTCATTTCGCTTTGAAGGTAAGCTGGATATGCGTATGGGGCAAGGTTTGAAGATGACTGCAGCAGATTTGGTTAATACCTATGAGCTGGATGATTTAAAACGTATATTTTGGCAATACGGCGAAATAAAATCATCCTACAAGTTAGCTTCTGAAATTATTAAGCAACGTGTAGGTAAGCCGTTTGAAACAACGACAGACTTAAAAGAACTTGCTGAAAAGATAGGACCCAAAAAAGAACAGTCTAAGTTTCTGGCACAGGTTTTTCAAGCTCTGAGGATTGAAGTGAATATGGAAATGGATGTGTTGAAATCAGTTTTAATGCAAAGTACAGATGTTATTAAACCTGGTGGACGCTTATCGATTATATCATATCATAGTTTGGAAGATCGCCTGGTTAAGAATTTTATACGCTCAGGCGATTGCGATAAAAACCAGCCTGATAAAGATATATACGGACAGTCGAATGTTCCTTTTAAAGCTGTAAACAGAAAGATTATAATCCCTAACGATGAAGAAATAGAGCGAAATAACAGGGCGCGAAGTGCAAAACTTAGAATAGCAGAGCGGGTATGAAGTGGCGAATGAATAAAATACCAGAGTTTATACTTTCTAAAGAGGATGTTGATGAGCTAAAAAACATCTCTTTGAAAGATGTTATCAATGGCCGTTTGTTTACGCGCTCCTTAATTGCCAATCAGTTGCCTTTTGCGATGTTTTTGGCATTTTTTGCTTTCCTGTATATCGGTAATCATTATCGTATGGAGGAGCAGATGCGTGAAGTCGCTGTTTTAAATAAAGAATTGAAATCATTGCGCTATGAGGCAATTACCACTTCGTCGGAGCTTATGTTTATGAGTAAGCAGAGCGAGGTGTTGAAAAAAATTAAATCTAAAAAGCTGAATTTAGAAGAGTTAACAGAGCCTCCAAGGCGATTAAAAGTGAAGAAGTAAATGCAGATTAAAAGAAGTATCATATTACGCTTTGGCCTCTTGTATATTGGTATTGCTGTTTTGGCGGTAGTAATATTGGGCAAGGCATTGTATCTGCGTATTGTAGAAGGCAATAAATGGGAAGAGGTTGTTGAGGAGCATAATAATAAAGATATAGTTATTGATGCCAATCGCGGTGATATCCTGGCGGCTGATTACCGAAAGCTGGCCTGTTCCGTTCCTACTTATCGTATTTATATGGACATGCGGGCGCATGGACTAACAGATGAAGTGTTTAATGCCAATATTGACAGTTTGTCGCTGTTGCTTTCTCGTTTTTATGGTGATCGCTCAAAGGCATCTTTTAAATCTGGTTTAAAAAAAGCACGAGCTGAAGGCAGGAGATATTATAGAGTGCACCCTCGCCGAATTTCGTTTACTGAACTTAAGAAGGTAAAGGAGTTTCCTATTTTTCGCTTAGGGGCCAATAAAGGCGGATTTATTCCTAAAAAGTATGAAAATCGTAAGCTGCCATTTGGTGAACTGGCATCGCGTACTGTTGGAAGTTTATATGCCGAAAAAGACCTGGGCGGACGTTTTGGTCTTGAAATGGCTTACAATACAAGTTTGAGAGGTGTGGCCGGTGTTAGCACCAGAACCCGTGTTAGTGGTAACTGGGTAGTTGAAGAACAAATAGAGCCTGTTGACGGACATGATATTGTGACAACGATTGACATAGGTTTGCAGGATGTAGCTGAGAGTGCATTATTGCAACAATTGCAAAAACATCAGGCTGATCACGGTTGTGCTGTTTTAATGGAGGTGGCAACCGGGAAGATTCGTGCCATAGCTAATCTTGGGCAAACAACAACAGGACGTTACTCGGAAAAATATAATTATGCCATTGGTGAAGCTACAGAGCCGGGCTCTACATTTAAACTGGCTTCTATGATTGTGGCACTTGAAGATGGAGTGGTGCAGTTGGGCGACAGTATTGAGACAGGTAACGGAAAATGTCGTTTTTATGATCGCACAATGACAGACAGTCATCGTGGAGGGTATGGAACACTATCGGTAAGAGAGGTTTTTGAAAAGTCATCCAATGTGGGTATTTCAAAGATAATATTCGATAATTATCGTGATAACCCTCGTCGTTATGTTGATCGCTTGTATTCGATGAACCTAAAGGAGCCTTTGGGAATTGAAATCAAAGGTGAGGGGCGACCCATAATGAAATATCCCGGCGAAAAAGATTGGTGGGGTACGACTTTGCCATGGATGTCTATTGGTTATGAGATGCAACAAACGCCTTTGCAGGTGTTAACATTTTACAATGCTGTGGCCAATAATGGTAAAATGGTAAAGCCAATGTTTGTTGAAGAGATTCAGCATCATGGAGAGACGATTGAAAAGATGAAACCAACGGTCATTAATCCATCTATTTGTTCATTGGAAACGATTGATAAAGTGCATGAGATGTTAGTTGGTGTAGTGGAAAACGGAACGGCAAAGAACATTAAAAGTAATCGGTATCAAATAGCTGGAAAAACTGGAACTGCGCAAATTGCGAAAGGCTCATCCGGTTATAAAGGTGAAGGAGGGAAAAAACACCAGGCTTCTTTTGTTGGGTATTTCCCGGCCGATCGACCGCTTTATTCCTGTATTGTTGTTGTAAATGCTCCATCTAATAATGTGTATTATGCCAATGTGGTAGCCGGATCGGTATTTAAAGAGATTTCGGATCGTGTTTATGCGCAAAGTTTTAATCATTCTGATGTTGAAACTGAATACGAAGTGCAGTTGGCTAAACATCAACCTTATTCTAAAGGAGGTAAAAAGAAAGAATTAATTAAGGTGTTGACTGATGTTGGAGTCATGGTGCAGGGCCAGGAAGTGGAATCTGAATGGATATCAACTTCAGCGCGCGAGCACGATATTAGTTTAAGAAGTAAGAGTTTTCCGGCTGGAATAGTACCTAATGTAAAAGGAATGGGGGCTAAAGATGCTGTCGCTATTTTAGAAAATATGGGATTGAAAGTGGTTTTGAGTGGCGTGGGACGGGTTAAGCAGCAATCTATGACAGCAGGACAGAATTATAGAAAAGGTTCAACAATTTATTTGAAAATGGGCTAGCAAAATGAAGAAGTTATTAGAGATTATAAGTGATATTAAAGTTGTTGAGCAAATCAATATTGTTGATTGTGATGTAAAAGAGATTGTGTTTGATTCGCGCAAGGCTTGTGATGGTAGTGTCTTTGTAGCCATGCGAGGAACTAATGTCGATGGCCATCGGTTTATTCCTCAGGTAATTGAGTCTGGTTGCAAATGCATTGTATGTGAGGAGGTGCCTGAGTCTTATTCGGATGAGATCAGAATAGTTAAGGTAGAGAATAGTTCTGTAGCATTAGGTCAGATGGCTTCAGCTTTTTATGATTACCCATCCAATCAGTTAAAGCTGGTAGGTGTTACCGGAACAAATGGAAAAACAACCACAGCTACTTTGTTGTATCACCTGGTGATGAATATGGGCTATAAAGCAGGCTTGTTTTCTACTGTTGCCAATTATATTGGAAAGACTAAGGTAGACGCAACACATACAACGCCAGATGCGGTTACGCTCAATAAGACGATGTCTGAAATGGTGGATGCCGGATGTGAATATTGCTTTATGGAGGTGAGCTCGCACGCTTTGGTGCAGAATAGAGTGGCAGGATTAAATTTTGCTGGGGCCTTGTTTACTAATATCACCCATGATCATCTGGATTATCACGGTACTTTTAAGTCCTATATAGAAGCCAAGAAGTCTTTCTTTGACTGCTTAAATAAAGAAGCATTTGCACTCACAAATGCTGATGATAAGAATGGAGCTGTTATGCTTCAAAATACTAAAGCTGCCAGATATAACTATTCCTTAAGGGGAATGGGAGACTTCAAAGGGCGAATTATTGAAAGTATGTTTGAAGGCATGCAGCTGGAAATCGACGGGCAGGAAATCTGGACTCAGTTTGTCGGGGATTTTAATGCTCAAAACTTACTTGCTGTATACGGTGCTTCTCGACTGCTTGGTTTTGAAAAAGATGAGGTGCAGGTGGCATTGAGCCAATTGAAGCCTGTTGATGGGCGTTTTGAAACCATACGATCTGATTCCGGAAAAACCGCGATTGTGGATTACGCTCACACGCCGGATGCTCTAAAGAATGTAATTGAAACAATTAACCTGGTTCGTCAACCGCAGCAACAGTTAATTACGGTTGTAGGCGCAGGTGGGGATCGTGACCCGATGAAAAGACCTGAGATGGCAAAAGAGGCTGTCACCGGAAGTTCCAAAGTGATTTTAACTTCAGACAATCCCCGCAGTGAAGATCCGGAAGTGATTATATCTCAAATGGTGGAGGGTGTGAGCTTTAAAGAACGCATCAAGGTGCTTTCAATTGTTAATCGACGAGAGGCAATTCGAACGGCTTGCATGGTAGCACAACCTGGAGATATTATTTTGATAGCCGGTAAAGGCCACGAAACTTACCAGGAGGTAAAAGGGATTAGAAATCATTTTGATGATAGAGAAATTGTAAACGAAATATTTAACGAAGAATAAAACCTGAATCATGCTGTACTACTTATTTGAATACTTTGAAAAGATGAATATGCCCGGAGCAGGTGTGTTTCAGTATATTACATTTCGTGCTGGTTTATCGGTAATAGTTGCTTTGCTAACGGCCACTATTTTTGGTAAGATGGCCATTAAGATGCTTCAGCGACAACAGATTGGTGAAGTTGTGCGTGATTTAGGGCTTGAGGGCCAATATCAGAAAAAAGGAACACCTACAATGGGTGGTGTAATCATTATCGCCTCTATTCTGATTCCGGTTTTATTGTTTACAAAATTGGATAATATATATATCATCCTGATGATTATATCAACACTTTGGTTGGGTACAATCGGTTTTATAGATGATTATATTAAAGTTTTTAAAAAAGATAAAGAGGGTCTGGCCGGGCGCTTTAAAATTGCTGGTCAGATTGGTATTGGGTTAATTGTTGCTATTACATTATTTTCAAGTGGTGAAGTGGTGATTCGGGAAAAAATACCGGGAGAAACGGTTATAGTGCAGTTGGAAAACGGACAGGAGGTAGAGCGGGCTGCTACACGTGAAGTGAAATCTACCGTTACAAATATCCCATTTTTAAAGAATCATCGGTTTGACTATTCATCAGTTGTTTGGTTCCTGGGTGACCAGGCGAAAAAATGGGGGTGGTTAATATTTGCAGTTGCAGTTATTTTTATAATTACTGCGGTTTCTAATGGAGCTAATATTACAGATGGATTAGATGGGCTGGCAACAGGGACATCGGCCATTGTTGGTGTAACCCTGGGGATTTTTGCTTATCTGTCAAGTAATGTTATCTATGCTGACTACTTGAATATTATGTATATACCTCACTCTGAGGAGTTGGTGGTCTTTATGGCTGCTTTTATAGGAGCTACGGTTGGTTTCTTATGGTATAATTCTTTCCCGGCTCAGGTATTTATGGGTGATACAGGTAGTCTTACGCTAGGTGGTATCATTGCTGTCTTTGCCATTTTATTGCGCATAGAATTGTTGATCCCAATACTGTGTGGAATCTTTTTAGTGGAGAATTTGTCAGTGATGATTCAGGTGTCGTGGTTTAAATACACCAAAAAGAAGTATGGAGAAGGTCGTCGTGTGTTTAAGATGGCGCCTTTGCATCATCATTACCAAAAGATTGGTTATACAGAATCAAAAATTGTAACACGATTCTGGATTATAGGAATTATACTGGCTGTTTTAACAATTGTAACGCTTAAAGTTCGATAGTAGTTATGCAAAAACTGGTTGTATTAGGTGCAGGTGAAAGTGGAGTTGGTGCAGCTTTATTGGCAAAGCAGCAAGGGTGGGATGTATTTGTCTCTGATAGTGGTGTCATTAAAGAGAATTATCAGTATGAACTTGATGATGCGGGTATTGAATGGGAGCAGGGCTTACATACTCTGGACATTATTTTTGCTGCCAATGAAGTAGTGAAAAGTCCCGGAATTCCTGATTCGGTACCAATGATTCAGCAGTTGCATGCACGCAATATTCCGGTTATATCTGAAATTGAATTCGCAGGTCGTTATACAGATTCAAAAACTATTTGCATTACAGGTAGTAATGGCAAAACAACTACCACAATGCTAATTCATTATTTACTCAAGCATTCAGGAGTAAATGTGGAAATGGCAGGTAATGTAGGCACGAGTCTGGCACGCCAAATTGCTGAAGGCAAGTGTCCCGAATGGTTTGTAATAGAGCTGAGTAGCTTTCAATTGGATGGGATGTATAACTTCAAAGCCGATGTGGCTGTTCTCTTGAATATTACACCCGATCATCTTGATCGGTACGATTATAAAATGCAAAAATACATCGACAGTAAGTTTCGGATTGTTCAAAATCAAACGGAAGAGGATGTGTTTGTTTATTGTCAGGATGATGAGGTAATTGCCAATGAATTGCCTAAGCGTCTTTTCAGGTCAGAATTACTGCCGTTTACCCAAATGGATATTCTGAAGAGAGGCGCTTATTCAACCATTGATGAATTGATTATTAACTATAATGATGAAACTATGAGTATATTTTCTCGGGACTTATCGTTACAAGGGCGCCATAATTTATATAATTCAATGGCGGCCGGAATTGTAGCAAAGGTATTGAACATCAGAAAAAAGTTAATTCGTGAAAGTCTTTTGAGCTTCAAAGGGGTGGCTCATCGTCTGGAAAAAGTAGTTTCAGTGCGCGGAATCGAATTTATTAATGATTCCAAGGCTACAAATGTTAATTCATCATGGTATGCATTAGAGTGTATGACAAAGCCCGTAATCTGGATTGCAGGTGGGGTTGATAAAGGTAATGACTATGATGAATTGTTGCCTTTGGTTGAGAAGAAAGTGAAGGCTTTAATATGTCTGGGAACAGATAATCAAAAATTACTGGATGCCTTTGGTGGTAAAGTGTCAACAATTAAAGAGACGCAATCCATGGAGGAGGCTGTGAATATGGCCTATCGGTTAGGAAAGAAAAATGACGTTGTTTTGCTTTCACCTGCGTGTGCCAGCTTCGATTTGTTTGATAATTACATTCAACGTGGGGACCTGTTTAAAGAGAGTGTTAGGAAATTGTAGTTCAAAAATAAACGATGAACGAATTATTAAAAAAATATATAAAGGGCGACCGTATTATCTGGTATGTGATATTGCTATTGTCTGTTTTTTCATGCTTGGTGGTGTATAGTGCAACCGGTAATCTGGCTTATAAGCATCAGGATGGCAATGCGGTATATTACCTTTTTCGTCATGCAAAATTTTTATTGGTTGGATTGGGTATAATAGTCGCGGTTCACCATATTAATTATAAGTGGTTTGCTCGCTTTGCTACAGTATTTCTTTATTTCTCAATAGTACTGCTGATAATAACTGCTGTATCTGGAGTGAGTTTAAATCAGGCTAGCCGCTGGTTAACCGTTCCTGTGGTCGGTATTTCATTTCAGCCTTCTGAGATTGCCAAGCTGGCCTTAATGATGTATATCGCTAAGGTCTTAGCGCAATATCAGGCAAATGACCGCACGGCTGATGAGGCTTTTAAACCTATTATGATGCATGTGGCCATTGTGTGTGGTTTAATCTTCAAAGACGATTTCTCAACTGCAGCCTTAATAGGCTTTACAAGTTGGTTGGTAATGATGATAGGGCGGGTTTCTATGAAGTATCTGTTCGGAACTGTTGCTGCTGTTTTAGTCTTTGTCTTTGTTGTTCTATGGCTATCTGATTACGTACCATTTTTACATCGGGCAAGTACATGGAAAGCTCGTATTGAACGATTTGTTGGTGGAGATGAACAGAATGAGGCCGATGGAAATACAGCCGATTATCAATCAGAACGATCACAAATGGCCATTGCAACCGGTGGCGTTTTCTGGGGACGTGGTCCGGGTAATAGTCAGCAACGTTACTTTCTTCCTCACCCGTATAGTGATTTTGTATATGCTATAATCATTGAAGAATGGGGAATATTAATAGGAGGCTTTTTAATCATGTTTGCCTATTTAATCTTGCTCTTCAGGGCCGGGGTTATTGTACGTGCAAGTAGTCGTACCTTTCCGGCATTTCTTGTCGTCGGCCTGTCGACATTATTGGTCGTGCAGGCTTTTATTAACATGGGTGTTGCTGTTGGGGTTATGCCGGTAACAGGTCAGCCCCTGCCATTGGTAAGTATGGGTGGTACATCTACTTTATTTACCTGTCTTGCATTTGGCGCTATTCTTAGTGTCAGTCGAAATAATATGGAAGAAAAGGAATTAGCTACAGACGCTGAAAATGAAAACTATGAGTCCGATAAAAGTAATAATTAGCGGAGGTGGTACAGGAGGACATATCTTTCCTGCCATTTCTATAGCCAATGCTGTTAAAGCCAAACGTCCTGATGCAGAGATTTTATTTGTTGGGGCGCAGGGTAAAATGGAGATGGAAAAAGTACCGGCAGCCGGATATGAAATAGTCGGATTGCCTGTGGCTGGTTTTCATAGAAAGTTAACACTTCGAAATCTGGCTTTTCCATTTAAGCTGCTTCGTAGTATGTTGAAAGCAAGG
>JAKSBD010000612.1 GCA_022361295.1 Bacteroidales bacterium | reverse complement strand
TGAACACGGGACAATCGCAAAGATTGTTGGATGATCATCCTTCAACCAATGCGGAAACCGATCATCTTGTGTGTAATGGTCAACGATGGGAAAACACTGTTCATTCGGACGGTATTGCGCTTACTCCTGATAATCAATACCTGTATTACATTGCGTTGACAGGTCATACCCTATATCGTATTGAAACAGAAGCTCTGTTAAATGAATCCATTACACCTGAAAAACTGGAATCAAAAGTTGAAGCGGTTAAAAAAGTTCCTGCAACCGACGGCATGTTGTTTGATAAAAGGGGTAATTTATACCTCGGAGGGCTGGAAACCAATTCAGTTAACCGCTTAAATACAGATGGGAAGGTTGAAACGGTATTTCAGTCTCCACGAATACGCTGGGCCGATTCATTTGCCATTGACACAGATGGATATTTATACTTCACCACATCTCAAATTCACCTGCCTGAAAAGCAACGTGGTAAATATGAGGTTTTAAAGCTGAGTTTGTAAAAGACTCTTTTTAGGGATAAGAAAGTACTTATCCCTTTTATTCTTAGCCATAGCTTCATTAAAAACTCTGCTAACTTCATCTTTACAATACAGCTGTTAAGGGATACACTTTGAAATCCAGACTAAACACTTACTTATCCATCAAGCTGAATAATGAGCGATTACAGTTCTTACAGAGTGGTAATGATCAAACAATCGTCTCCCTCCAAATCTGATCAATTGTACAAAACAGAAGTCACTTTTAGATTTTATTTGTAAATTCTTCAATTATATATTTGTATATGCAAATATTATTATCATATTTGCATATACAAATATGATACAATGAGCGATTCATGTACCAATCCATATCAAGAGTGCTGTATGTATTTTACAGCTAATTCTTTGTCAAGGCATATTAATACCTTGGCAGAGGAAGCTTTTGCTTTTACCGGATTGACTCCATCCTATGCTCATTTAATGCTTTTATTGATTGAAGAACCTGGATTAAGCCAGGGAGAAGTTAGTAAGCGTATGAATTTAAAGGCCTCTACAATTACCCGCTTCATTGACAAATTAGATGCCAAGGGATATACTATAAGAACGCAGGAAGGACGAACAGTATTTATCTATCCAACCGAAGAAGGTAAAAAGCTTAAACCTATTATAAAAAAAGCACTCAAAAAGCTATTTGATATGTATTGTGATTTTTTAGGAAAAGACTTTGCCGTAAAACTTACCGCTGAAATGTATAAAGCTAATGTCGCTTTAGAGAAATAATATTTTTTTGATCATTTATTTGTATGTACAAACATTACCAATATGAAAACACTAATTATTTTAGCTCACCCCGAAATTGATAAATCAATTGCGAATAAGCGTATAACTGAAATGATTCAATCTAAAGTTGATCATGTAGATGTCAGGAGTATTGCTGATTTGTATCCGGATTTTAAAATTGATATTGCAACGGAACAAAAAAACTTACTAGAGTACGACACTATCGTTTTTCAATATCCGTTTTTTTGGTACAACATGCCAGCTATATTAAAGCACTGGTTTGATGAAGTGTTCAATTTTAATTTCGCTTATGGTCCCGAAGGAGATAAACTTAAAGGGAAAAACTTCCTGTTGAGCTTCACAATTGGCGGCCCTCAAGATGCTTACACACCACAAGGCTACAACCACTTCAGAATTCCACAATTTCTTACCCCAATGGAACAGACGGCATATCTTGCCCAAATGAATTACCTGGAACCTGTTTATGAGCATGGAATGGTCTATATACCTGGCGTTTATAATACTCGAGAAGCAGTTGAGAGACGAGCAGACAAGCATGCCAATAAAATAATTGACACCATAAATAGTTTAGCAAACAGTGCACCTGAAATCAAAATTAAAAACTTTGTAAAAGACTGGTTCGCTAACATGGATAAGTTAGCTGATGACGGCTATTTTAATGCTCACATCGCCAATAACGCGAAACTCGTATTTCCTGAAGGTGAATTCACCGGTCACGAAGGGTTCAGTGAGTGGTACAATAAAATCAAGCAAATGATTAAGCCTGATTGTCAACACACAATTGAAGCGTTAAGCGTCATCCCCAATAACGGGCACTTCAATGTTAATCTATCAGTGTATGTTAAAGGCGAATCGCCCAATAATAAACCTATTCAAATTTATGCCAAAGAAAATTGGAAAGTTGAAATTACCCGCGACCATCGCATTAAAATACATGAATATATTGTTGAATCGTTATAATCATCAATTATGCCTGTTATACAGTATCAAGGGATAGAGCTTTCTAAAGAACAGAAAGAAAAACTAATCAGGGAATTCACATCTATAGCTGTTGAGATTACAAAAACACCGGCACAATATTTCTCGGTTCTAATTCAAGAGTTTGATGATAACAGTATTGGAAGTGGAGGAAAATCAGTTACAGAAATCAAAAGCAATTTAAAGAAATAGAACGAACCTTATTTTGTTACATTCTGAAAGATCAGAAATATTATTAAAATACAAAATGAGTTCAATCTGACGAATTAATTAATTTATAAGCAGATGAAAAAGGTAATTATTGTTGGATCAACCGGCGTTATTGGACAAAAAATAGCAGAACTTTTACATGGTCAATTTGAAATCATAGAAGTCAATCGCTCTTCAGGGCAATACAAGGTTGATATGCAGAAAACAGAAGAACTTGAAGCCATGTTTAAATCCATTGGCAGTTTTGATGCATTAATAGCCACCAGCGGTTATGGTAAATGGGGAACTATCGATGAACATTCCATCAGTGATTTCCACGATGGTCTAAACAGTAAGCTAATGGGACAAGTGAATCTGGTGATGATAGGTCGGAAATATGCCAATCCTAATGCCAGCTTTGCAATTTCATCAGGTATTCTTGCTCAACATCCTGTTGAGGGTGGTCTATCATTAGGTATGATTAATGCTGCAATAGAAGCCTTTGTTCGAGGTGCCGCAATAGAACTAAAAGACATGACAGTAAACGCTGTCAGCCCTTCGTTTGCAAAAGAAACCATGCAACTAATGGGTATGGATGATAGTACTGGTGTTCCCGCTATAGAGTTTGCCAGGCTATACCAGCAAGCCATTGAGTCTGGAACAAGTGGTCAAATTTACAGGGTTTAACAATTTTTCAGCACCGCAGGTCGATTAATTACTTAGTTTTGCATCCTCAGAAAAATAAAACTAGACATGCTAAACTTTAAGATTGACGAAAGCAGATGTACCCAATGTGGTATTTGCTCTAAGGAGTGCCCTATGATGATTATCAATGGTAAGAACGGCATTCCTGAGATAAAAGAAGGGAAAGAGGGTAACTGCATAAAGTGTCAGCATTGCCTGGCGGTTTGTCCGACAGGTGCCTTGTCAATTTTTGGCAAAAATCCGGATGAAAGCATGCCGGTCAGTCACACGGTTCCGTCAGCTACTGAAATGGAGCAATTGATCAAAACCCGTCGCTCTGTACGTAAATTTAAGAAGGACGAAGTTCCGGTTGAAACAATTAATAAACTAATTGAAACGGCAGCTTATGCTCCGACAGGACATAATAAAAATGGCGTATTGTTATCGGTTACCGAAAACAAGGAGGAACTATCAAAGGTTCGTACTTTGGTATATGACGCCTTAAAAAAAGCCAGTGAAGAAGGCAGGATTCGTCCGGCATTGGCCATGTTTGATAATTTTCAGAAGATGTGGCATGAAAAGGGAATTGACGTCATCTTCAGAGATGCCCCACATATCATTTTTGCCTCAGCTGAGCAGTCAAATCGCAATGCTGTACCCGACTGTGTTATCTCACTAAGTTACTTTGAACTCCTGGCCAATTCAATGGGCATAGGAACCTTATGGGATGGACTTCTGAAAATTGTAGCCGAAGATATTGCGCCGGAACTTTATGCAGCATTGGGAATTCCGGACGAGCATGTAGTTGGATACATGATGGTATATGGTTACCCGGTTGTTAAGTATGCGAGAGGTATTCAAAGTGAGGGCTTAAACCTGAACAGGATAAAGTTGTAGGTGCGGGTTGGAAAGTTGTGACAGCGGTGAGAGATTATTAAAAAGACCTTAAGGTATAAGAAAAACCTTAAGGTCTTTGCGACTTGGTGTTTAGGTCTTATATCATGCTACTTCTTATACTTCAGGAAGTTTACAACAGGAGCAGCATATAACTCTATTAATAATTGCTTTACTTCATCTTTATCAACACCGCTGGTTGCTGCTATTTTTTTGGATAGTACGGTTTCAATCTCAGCAACATCTTCCTGTTGATACTGTTTACCCAAAAACTGAGGTGTATCGTTCAGGATATCGTAGCAGTAGTAATTGATTTCATTCAGTTGATAATCGGTATGGATTTGCCGGTCCATTTCTTCACAAACCTTCTCGTGAATATTACAGTTAGTCAGTTCAGGCATGTTCGCATCAATGTATTGGTTAACCGGCTTTCCGAAGGCAAAATGCACACGTCCTTTAAACTCAGTTATGCCTGTTAGCACACTTATAAAGTCTTCATCTTTTGCCTTTTTATATGAACCTTCTTTTGACTTTATACGCTCAAGGACTTTAAAAACATCACATGGCTCATATTCATATGAGATTGTTATT
>JAKSBD010000666.1 GCA_022361295.1 Bacteroidales bacterium | reverse complement strand
TTTTCAATCTTTTTTAGTTTGATTGAAGAAGAAGCTTTTTTGCATAGTCATAGCTACGGGGAAAGTTTATGATGATAAGCAAGCTAAAAAGAAGATAATTATATGGTGCATTTTGATGTTCTATTGGTATTACATATCAATAACTCTTTTGATTGATTTTAATAAAGAACAAATTAACTTTTTTTAGTTCACTAAAAATCAGGTGACTTTCATAAATAATCAAATAATATACGCCTAAATCAAACTATTTATTCCTTTTTACGTAGAGGTCTTCTGTTGTATATATTAATATTTTATTTTTTTATGTTTATTGTCATGTCGACAATATAATAAACAGAAGCAAATACTATGAACAAATTAAGACTACTGACCATAGTCCTTATTAGCGCACTGTCGATTTCTGCAGCTGCCACTAATGGCTACTACTTTATTGGATTCGGAACCCTAAGTAAAGGGATGGGAGGCACAGGTGTTGCTTATTATAAAACATCTTTAATTGGCAATAACCCAGCGGGTCGCTCATTTCTTGGTAAACAGTTTAATGTTTCGGGTACATTCCTGTTCCCTACAGCAAGCTATAATGTAATGGGTAATCCAAGTGGCATTGATGGAACCTTACCTCTTGCTCCGGGCAAAGTTGAGAGCGATGTTAAATTACTGTTTATTCCAAATTTTGGTGCCAACTGGCAAATAAATGAAAAAAGTGCTTTTGGTATGTCGATGCACTGTAACGGCCTTTCGGCTGAGTATCCTGCACAAACCTATTGGGATTTAAGCAGTGAAACAACAGACATTACCTACTATCAGGTTTATATTGACCCATCGTATTCATACAAAATTAACGAGAAACACTCCATTGGTTTTTCTGCAATGATAGTCAGTCAGCTTTTTGAGATTAATGGTTTAAACTCATTTGCAGGACTTTCTTCATCTCCTGAAAATGTATCAGGAAATGGTTCTGACTTAAGCTTTGGTATTGGTGCTAAAATTGGATACCTGGGCGAATTGTTCGATGGTTTCTACCTGGGTGCTACCTACCAAACACGAGCCTATTCAAGTAAATTTGATAAATACGAAGGCTTACTAGCTGAGCAGGGCAGTATGGACGCTCCTTCTACCTGGACTGTTGGTTTAAACTATGAAATAACCGACAAGTGGAGAGTTCTGTTTGATGTGCAGCAAATTAACTACAGTGGAATTAAATCACTTAGCAATAAGTTTGCTTCCACAGGGGCCTTAGGTGCTGATAACGGACCTGGCTTTGGTTGGGAAGACGTAACTGTATTTAAGTTTGGTAGCGAATTCGAAATAAACGAAGGTTTAGCTTTAAGAGCAGGATATGCCTTTGGAGAAGAGCCAGTACGTGAGTCGGAAGTATTCTTTAATATTATGGCTCCTATGGTTAACAATCAACACTTTACTTTAGGTGCCACTAAAGCAGTTGGCAGCAAAGGTAATGCGGTGAACTTAGCACTTAGCTATGCACCATCCAATGCACTGACCGGCGCAAGTCCTATGGACCCTACTCAAGAAATTGAACTTGATTTAGAATTATTTGAATTGGAACTAAGTTTTACATTCTAATTTATTAGCCTGATTTCGAGTCATTATATACGTTGATTAGCATCTGCTAATCTTTGCCAGGTATCATTTGCATGTATGGATACCTGGCATTTTTATTTATACCCACCCAACAATCAGCGTAAGCTTTTACCGTCCAAACCTCAGACGAACACCACAATTAAAGAACCAGAACTCATCCTCTTTGAAATAATTCTGATAGCTTACACCAAGCATTGGCGAAAGATGAAATTTGCCCTTTTGCAGTATTTGATAATCGGCCGTTAATTTAAACTCCTGACGGTAGCGCTCGTCATTTCGCTTAAAAGTCCACCGGTAATTAGCACTTAAGTTTAGCTGTTGTTTAAACAAGCTTAAGTCAAATCCTGTAGTACTCTCAGCATAAGTAGTCTTTGGCGATAATAGCGAAGTAAAGCCAATACCATAATTGGCTTTAAAATTACCGATCGGCACACGTAATATTAAAACCTGCCAATCAAGCGATTCCAAACTACCAGTATGATCATGTAAGACATGATAGCGGAAATCAGTGGCATAAATTCCCCAGTTTCCCCTTACATTAGGACTGAATGTTTGTGCACTCAGGTTAGTGCCATACTCCAGTCCGGCCTCAACAGATACAGTATTGGGGTATTCGCTTTGATTCTCCAATACCCTTTTTTGAGCTTCTATACTCGCCCAGGCAATACCACTGGCGATACCCATGGCTATTTCGCTCATTAAATCATTATCATCAGACCTTCTGCATGATGATTTGCCTGATTTTGAATACGTGTAAGAACTTTTGGTATCGCTGCTAACATTACTTTTAATATTGCTCACCTGCGCCTCAGCGACGGTTTGTAATAGAATGGCTACCAACAAAATAGTTGGTTTTAAACAGTTAAGATTCATAAGTATAGGTTAAAGTTGAATTCAATTATATGACAAACAACATGACCCAAACACGGTTATATAGATATCAAATCTGCCAATACCTGGTTAAAAAGAAGCAATTAATAACAGGTAGAACAAGGAATTTCAAGATCAAAAAATCATCTCTTCCACCTATTTTCTCAACCATTCTGCCTATCTTGTGTTTACTCTTTTGACATAACAGAATAACTCATTCG
>JAKSBD010000662.1 GCA_022361295.1 Bacteroidales bacterium | reverse complement strand
GGGTTTGTTCAACAAACGATGTCAACCGTTAACTTTTCTTTTTCAAGACCCTTCGTAAATCATTGGGTTTGGCTCCCCATTAACCGGTCCCTTCTCCTGCAGACAATTTATTCCATCATAGCAAAAAAGTTAGCCGCGATAGCTATAGCGGGAATTAACCATGGCGTTCTTTTATATTCTTACTCGGATGACTCATTACATTAAAGAGATAAAAAAACCTGCCAGCATTATACTGACAGGTTTTCTATATCACTGAATTATTATATCTCTATATATTAATTCTCTATCTCCTCAACTATTAGCCTTTCTGACTCTCAATCCACTTGCGGGCATTTACAAATGCCTCGATCCATGGTGAAACTTCATCATTTTTACGGTCAGCAGGATAATAGCCCCATTGCCATGGGAAGATAGCACGCTCAAGGTGAGGCATCATTGCTAAATGACGGCCATCGTTAGAGCAAATAGCTGCTGCATTATAATCACTGCCATTAGGGTTGGCAGGATATGTTTCATGAGCGTATTTACCAACAATATTGTATTGCTCTTCAGTGTATGGCAATTGATATTTACCTTCACCATGTGCCACCCAAACACCTAACTTAGTACCTGACAATGAGCTTAACATCACAGATTCGTTCTTAGCAATTTCCATGTTCAGGAAGATCGATTCAAACTTATGTGAATTGTTATGAAGCATCTTTGGTTTTTCATCATGTTCAGGATAAACCAGGCCAAGCTCAACCATTAACTGGCAACCATTACAAATACCTAAACTCAATGTATCAGGACGGGCATAGAAGTTATCCAATGCTTTTTTAGCAGCCGGGTTATATAAGAAAGCACCTGCCCACCCCTTAGCTGAACCAAGGACATCACTGTTAGAGAAACCACCAACAAACACGATCATGTTTACATCTTCCAGTGTCTCACGACCATTAATCAGGTCAGTCATGTGAACATCCTTCACATCCATACCTGCCAGGAACATGCTGTAAGCCATCTCGCGGTCACCATTCACACCTTTCTCACGAATGATTGCCGCTTTGATTCCACTGCGCTCTTTGCGATCTAATGCAAGGTTCCACTGATCAAGCTTTCCAGTAAAGGCTGTTGGGAAATTATAGTCTAATGCATGATTGGCATAGTTATCGAATCGCTCTTTGGCTAGATCTTCACCACTCTGCTTGCGATCTAATAAGTATGAAGTTTTGTACCAATCATTGCGATACTTGTCGATATCCAGCTTTAAAGTCTGACCGTTATTTTCGATCGTCAACTCACGAGCTTCAACTGGCTGTCCTAACTCCATATACTGGATGCCATTAGCCTCAAGTACAGTTGAAACTGCATCTAAATCTTTAACCTGAATAATAACTCCAGGGTTTTCGCTAAACAGCAACTTGATTAAATCCTTCTCTTCGTAATCGTTAAGATTAACCTTGGCTCCAAAAGAGGTATTAGCAAAATTCATTTCCAACAAGGCAGTAACCATACCACCTGCTGAAATATCATGACCGGCTAATACAAGGTCTTTATTAATCAACTCCTGAATGGCATTGAAGCCATTTTTGAAATAATCAACATCTGTTACAGTAGGCGCTTCTGCACCAAGCTTATTGACCACCTGGGCAAATGAACTACCTCCCAATTTCAGACTATCAAACGACAAGTCGATATGTAACAGGTGTGAATCAGTATCTTTTACCAGTACAGGCTCAACAATATTCTTAATATCGTTTACTTCTCCTGCACCCGATATAATGACCGTTCCAGGGCTGTATACCAAATCACCATCCTTATACTTCTGCGTCATCGACAAAGAGTCTTTACCTGTAGGAATGTTAATACCCAGGTCGCAGCTAAAGTCACTCACTGCCTCTACTGCACGATACAGACGACTATCTTCACCTTTGTTTTTACAAGGCCACATCCAGTTAGCACTTAAGGACACACCATTTAAACCGTGAGTCAGCGGAGCCCAAACCAGGTTAGTCAACGCCTCTGCAACAGAAACAACGGCACCTGCAGCTGGGTCTACCAGGCCAATAGCCGGCGCATGACCAATAGATGTAGCAATACCTTTTTCACCTTTGTAATCAATAGCACAAGCACCAAGGTTATTTAATGGCAATTGCAGCTCACCCGCACATTGCTGTTTGGCAACTTTACCGGTTACCGAGCGGTCTACCTTATTCGTTAACCAATCTTTACAGGCAACAGCTTCAAGCTGAAGCACACTACTTATGTATTTTTCAATCTCTGTTGTTTCGTACTCAACCGCTGCGAATTTATCATCGGCCGTTTCATCTTTCATGATAGTTTTAGGCGGGTTTCCAAACATATCTGCCAACTGCCAGTCGATTGGAGCATTGCCTTTGTCATCTTCAAACTTAAAGTGCATATCGCCTGTAGTCTCTCCTACTTCATAGAAAGGAGCACGTTCACGGGCTGAAATAGTCTTCAGGTTTTCAATATCTTTGTCTTTTAATACTAATCCCATTCGCTCCTGCGACTCGTTACCGGCAATTTCTTTAGAAGAAAGCGTTGGGTCACCAACAGGCAGCTTATCCAGGTGAATGGTTCCTCCTGTTGTTTCTACCAGCTCCGATAAGCAGTTTAAGTGTCCACCTGCACCATGGTCATGAATAGATACAATAGGATTTTCATCTGATTCAGCCAATGCACGAATGGCGTTCATCGCACGCTTCTGCATTTCAGGATTTGAGCGCTGAACAGCATTAAGCTCGATAGAGTTGTCGTACTCACCTGTAGCAACAGATGAAACGGCTCCCCCCCCCATTCCAATACGATAGTTGTCTCCTCCAAGGATAACCACCTTATCACCTTTTTCAGGATCGGCTTTAATGGCATGCTCTTTACGGCCAAAACCAATACCACCGGCCAGCATAATTACTTTGTCAAACGCAAACTTCTTATGGTTTTCAAAGTGCTCAAATGTTAATACTGAACCACAAATCATTGGCTGACCAAACTTGTTACCAAAGTCAGAAGCCCCGTTGGAAGCTTTAATCAGAATTTCTTCAGGAGTTTGATACAACCAGTCGCGTTCAGGAATATTTTCTTCCCAGCTTCTTCCTTCTTCACTTCGTGAATATGAAGTCATATAAACAGCTGTTCCTGCCAATGGTAAAGAACCTTGTCCACCGGCCAGGCGGTCACGAATCTCACCACCACTTCCGGTAGCTGCTCCGTTAAACGGTTCCACTGTGGTTGGGAAGTTATGTGTTTCTGCTTTTAAAGAAAGTACAGTGTCAATCTCTTTTGTTTCGAAAAAATCTGCTGTATCCTGACGTCCGGGTGCAAACTGCATAGCCTTAGGACCTTCAACAAAAGCCACGTTATCTTTGTATGCCGAAACAATATAATTAGGATTTGTTTCAGACGTCTTTTTTATCAATTTAAACAATGAGCTTTCTTTCTCTTCACCATCAATGATAAAAATGCCATTGAAAATTTTGTGACGACAGTGCTCTGAGTTTACCTGCGAGAACCCAAACACCTCACTATCGGTCAGTTTACGACCTAGACGCTCGCTAAGCTCATCCAAATAACCAATTTCCTCTTCACTCAATGCCAAACCTTCCTGCACATTGTAAGCTGCTATGTCTTCAATGTGAACAATTGGTTCAGGCTCTTTATCAATAGTGAAAATATCACCATCCAAACCCTTGTACATCGCCTGAAGCATCGGATCGAATTCTGCTTTTTCAGAATCTACTTCAAAGAATTCTTCCACACGAATAATACCATCAATACCCATATTCTGAGTAATCTCAACAGCATTGGTACTCCATGGAGTAATCATTTCCTTACGTGGACCAACAAAAAAGCCTTCTAAAGTTTTACTTTCAGAAAGCTTTGCCCCACTAAATAGCCATTCCAATTTACTGACATTATCAGCTGAAAGTTCGGCTTGCGTTCCTACCGCAATTATTTGCCTTGAATTTCCCTCGAAAAACAGAACCATGAATGAATGTTTTGAATTTGTTTTTAATGAGCTGCAAATTTAATAATAGTTCGGTAGTTTTTGTGTAGTTATAAGCGCTTAATTGAATAACTTTTAAACAATTTGTTGAAAAAAAACAAAGAGGTCATTCATAAGAATAACCTCTTCTCTCTAAAACCAAAAAACTACCTGCGCTTATTTAAGTATCCTTTCGGATAAAGTAGCCAGAATAATTGGATAATGTATTCAATTATCAAAGTATAAAACTACTACTTTTTCAATAGCCCACAATAAAAAAGTAATAAAATGTTAAAACTAACTTTTTTACTATTTTTGCTTATTATAATCCACAATCACCACTATGATAATTAACGAAAAAACACAGTATGTTTCTGCCATTGACAAGGAAGTTAAGATCATAACTCTCCAAAACAGGAAACACACTCAAGTTACAATCACCAACTATGGCGGCATTATAATGAGTATTAAAACGCCGGACCGCAGAGGTAATTTTGCCGAAATTGCCCTGGGTTTTGATGATGTTGAGACGTATCTTGAAGAACGTTACACGAAAAATTGCCCATACTTTGGTGCGGCAATTGGGCGATATGCCAACCGGATTAAAGATGGTGAGTTCGAGCTTGAAGGAACCACTTACAAGTTAAATCAAAACAACGGCACCAATTCACTGCATGGAGGCCCCAATGGCTTTCATCAAAAAGTATGGGAAATTGAAACCTTTAAGGAGCCTAAAAGAACAGGTGTTGTTTTGAAATTAACTTCTGATGATATGGAAGAGGGTTTCCCTGGGAAAGTTAATATTAAAATGACGTATACCCTAACCTTCGACAATGAATTAGTTATTGATTATGAAGCAACAACAGACAAAACAACTGTTATTAACCTGACTAATCATTCTTATTTTAATTTATCGAGCATGCAAAGTGATATACTGGATCACTTGATGGTTTTATACGCCGATAAATTTACTCCTAAAGATGAAAATGACATTCCGACAGGTGAAATTATAGCCGTTAATGATTCTCCGATGGATTTTCTGTTACCTCGTAAAATAGGTGAAAGAATAGCCGATGTAGATGGACGTGGTTATGATCACAACTATGTTATTAACGGCCCTGAAGGCGACTTAAATATTGGTGCGCGTTTGGTTGATGAAAGCACCGGTCGTTCTTTAGAGTTTTACACTACAGAACCAGGGTTGCAATTATATACAGGTAATTACCTGGACGGCAGTTTAGAAAGAGATGGCATTTCATTTAAGGAAAACTATGGTGTTTGCTTTGAAGCTCAGAAATTCCCCGATTCACCAAACCAGGAACACTTTCCGGCATGCGTGCTAAAACCCGGCGAGAAATACCAACAAACAACAGTTTACAAATTTGGAATCGCAGATATATAGACGAAAAAAGGGCGTTACTCAAATGAATAACGCCCTTGATTTTAACATCACTACCTAGCGATACCTTACTGTTGTTTTTTCATTTATCCATGAACCAACCAAGTACATATCACCTTCCTGTATACCATGGAAAAATCCTGTTTCCTTATCTGGTAAATATTGCGAATACAAATTAATCTGCTTATCGGCTTCCTGCTGACATTCAGGATCAATCGCCTTTGCTTTTTTAAATTGATCGATGGCTACCCAATACACCGCCTGGTGTTCAAAGTCACTGTCACCGTATTTGGCACTTTCCTGTGCATATATATTACCAATTAAAATATGTGGCTTACCCCAACCACCTTTCTTCTGCAATGCATTTTGTGCATACTTTCTGGCTTCAGGACTATTTTTATAATGAGAGAATGTAACAACTGCTAATTCGTAAAAGCACTTGGCCTGTAAATCCTGCTCATCGGCCTGACTAATGGTTTTTAAATAGTACTCTTTGGCTTTGTCAAATTGATTTTGCTTGATAAAGTACTTAGCTAATAAATAAGAAGCTTCTGCATTTGGATTTAACTTATAATTCTGCTCAGCCGCCCTGGCATACAGATCACTGTTGGTACACTCGAAAGCAACCATCAACTTTAACAAGCGATTTAGTGCTTCAGGATTTTCCTGTACACTAAGAAACTTATCTGACAATGCACTTTCAAGCGCAACACAATCATCAAAGCCACTTTGCGTTACAATCTCAACACATAATGCACTTGCCTTGTTCAGCATCGCAATGCGCTTAGGATTTTTTTGTTTTGAAATATGAGCCGCCAATACTTCATCAACATTCATATACACATTTAAAACATCCTGAGACTGCTTTTCTCCGTGTTTCATAAGGGCATTAGTTGTCTGCAACCAATTAACAGCCACCATAGGCTCCATTTTATTGGCCAGCTTATTGTACGATACTTCAAAACAGGTTTCTGCTTGCTTTAACGCTTCAACGTCAGTTCTGCGGTATTTTACTATATCCAGTCCTTTTCGGCCCAAAACCCATGCTTCGGGGTATTTCGGATGATTCCCAAAGTATTTTATTCTCTGGTCGTAAACCATCAATAGCGTATCAACCAACGCTTGTTTTCTTACAGCATCTTTCTCCTTGTTGATATAATGCTTATATATATCAACACCGTCTGCATAAAGTCGGATCGTTACATCCGGACATTGATCAAACATAACACGCCAAGCGTCAATTGAATAATCATACATTTTCTTCTTTAGGGCTTCCTTATATAATGAATAGTTTTTTAAACACTCTACACTATCCATTTTTTGTTCCTGGGCATTGATATACGACGATCCGGCTACTATCCCAACTAATAGCAAAATCATTAATGCATGTCTCTTCATGGTCATTAGGTTTAACTTAATTAATGTACAGATACAATGCTCAACTACCTTGCCACAAAACACTAAGCCCTCATATTCAGGCCACTTTGTATCCCTTGTATTATTCCAGCTGTTCGAATTTACACACCACATGGGCGAAAACGAACACCCATGTGTCATTTTTTTGCACTATATTAGTTTGGTAAATCTCATCATTATGAAAAGTTTAATTGATTTTTTTGAAGATAGTGTCAAAAGCTATCCTGATAACGCATTGATTTGGGAAAAAGAAAAGGACTCTTTTCAATCTTACACATACAAACAGGTTAAAAACGAAGTTCATTTATTTGCTAACGGACTTTTGGCGCTTAACCTGCAAAAGAGTGACAGAGTCGCTCTTTTATCAGAAGGCAGGCGCTTATGGCTGGTTAGTGAATTAGCTATTCTGCACATAGGAGCCATAAACGTTCCTCTGTCTACCAAACTGGAAGCTGACAATGACCTTATTTTTCGTCTTAATCACTCAGAAGCAGAAACGATTATTGTATCAAAAAATCAACTTGATAAGGTTAGAACCGTCAAAAGTCAACTAAGGTACTTAAAGCAAATTATCATATTAGATTCTACTGAAGAATTACAGGAGAATGAATATTCCATCAGCAAGTTCTACGACTTGGCGAAAGCACATCAAAGTCAACACCCGGAAAAACTAGACAGTTTTATAAAGGAAGTTACCCCGCAAACACATGCCAACATTTGCTATACATCAGGTACAACAGCTGATCCAAAGGGTATAATCCTTTCTCACAGAAACTATACAGCAAATGTAGAACAGGCTTTTAGCTATATTAACATACCTCAGAATTATAAAACCCTAGTAGTATTGCCCTGGGATCATGCGTTTGCACACACAGCCTCTCTGTATTCATTTATGCACAAAGGAGCCTCCATTGCTTCTGTTCAAATTGGTCGCAATCAACACGAAACACTTAAAAATTTTGTGACTAACATGCAGGAAATCAAACCTGAGATACTTATGAGTGTACCTGCTTTAGCCAAGAATTTCAAAAAGAATATTGAAAAGGCTATTGAAGGCAAAGGGCCTGCAGCGAGCAAACTATTTACTTCAGCCTTAAACTTCGCCTACTGGTACAATGGTGACGGACAAAATGCCGGTAAAGGGTTAAAAAAATTAACCTACCCGATTTATGCCTTTTACAAATCATTATTATTCTCTAAAATAAAAGAGCGATTTGGAGGCAACTTACAATATTTCATTGGGGGTGGGGCCTTGTTAGACATAGAATTACAACGTTTCTTTTATGCCATTGGAATCCCCATGTATCAAGGCTACGGATTAAGTGAAGCCTCACCAATTATTTCTGCCAATACACCTAAATATCACAAATTAGGTTCCTCTGGAAAAGTCGTTAACCAACTTGAAATAAAGATATGCGACAGCGACGGCAACGAAGTGCCTATAGGAGAAAAGGGTGAGATTGTGATTAAAGGTGAGAATGTGATGCAGGGATATTGGCGCAATGAAGAAGCAACCACAGAAACAATCAGAGACAATTGGCTTTATACGGGCGACCTCGGTTATCTGGATAAAAGTAATTATTTATATGTACTGGGACGTTTTAAGAGTTTGCTTATTGGTGCAGACGGTGAAAAATACAGTCCTGAAGGCATTGAAGAGGCTGTGATTGATCATTGTTCTTTAATCGATCAGTTTATTCTGCATAATAATCAAAACCCTTTTACAAGTGGATTAATTGTTCCTAACAAAGAAAAAATTAAACAACACCTTAAATCAACCAAGCCATCAATTGACAGTGATGAGACGATAGTTGAAATTCTTAACCAGATTCAGGCAGAAATAGATCACATCAAAGCAGAAAATAAAGAAAGTTTTAATTTTCCTGCAAGATGGCTACCAAGCACCTTAGTTGTTTTAAAAGAAAGCTTTACCGAACAAAACAAATTACTTAACAGCACAATGAAAGTTGTACGTCCAAAGGTAGAAGAGTATTTTTCAAATGAGATAGAGTATCTTTACACCCCGCAAGCAAAAAGTTTCATATCTGAAACTAACATTAACAATTTAAGGACATTTTTAAAGGATGAGTAAAGAACTTAAGTTCGAGGTCTGTATTGACTCAGTTCAATCAGCAATTAATGCCCAAAAGGCAGGTGCCAACAGGGTTGAGCTTTGTGACAACCTTTTTGAAGGAGGAACAACTCCCAGCGCAGGCATGATTAAACAAGTGAAACAACAAGCTCCAAATGTTGAACTATTTGTTATTATTCGTCCCCGCGGTGGTGATTTCCTTTATACAGAAGAAGAAATAAAGGTAATGCTTGCTGATATTGAAATTGCGAGACAACTGGGTGCCAACGGGATTGTTTCAGGCTGTTTATTAAAAGATGGTAAGATTGACATTGAAAATACTAAACGTCTTATTACAGCTTGCGGCAATGTACCTTTCACTTTTCATCGCGCTTTTGATATGTGTTGCAATCCTAAAGAAGCGATTGAACAACTGATTGAAATAGGTGCTAAACGCATTCTAACATCAGGGCTTAAGCAAACAGCTTCACTCGGTAGCGAAAACATTGCTGAATTTGTTAACATTGCCAACAACAGAATTATAATTCTTGTTGGATCAGGTGTTAAACCTGAAAATATTGCTCAGCTTGTTACAGACACCAAAGCTAATGAATTCCATTTTTCAGGACGCATTGAAACCAATTCATCTATGGAATATAAAAATGATTCAATCAATATGGGTGGATTGCCGGGGATATCGGAATTCAGCGTCTTTTTTTCAGACTATGACGTGATCAAAAAAACAATTAATGCAGCTAAACTGTAGTTATATGTAATAAAAAGCTACTTTTATTAAGAAAATATTGCTTTCTGTAAAGTTTTTTTCGTTATAACGCATCTTTATTACAACTTTGGAAAGAATAGATTTTCGTAATCGTAAAGTTTTTTACATTTTTACATCGTAATTAAAGCACATTCGAATGCCATTATCATTAAGATATTTTATTATTCTCATTGTTTTGCTTTCAACCACCCTAGCCGAATCTGAAGCACAACGAAGAAGAAAACCTAGAATTTGGGAAGGATTTAGTGTATCCGGCCGCATTGGTGCCAATTATTTTTATGGTGACCTTGTAGATGACGGCAGAACGCACGTTTCTTTAGGTTTTAATGCAGATAAAGAAATAAACACCTACCTTGCCCTGAGAGCATCAATTATGACTGGAAAAATGAGTGGTAAGCAAATAGCCGGAGACAAATCTGATCCGGATCTGATCTACGCTTATTTCGATAATTTCTACACAGAGCTTAACGCGGGAGCTACATTCAAACCTTTAAACCTTTTTATGGGTTACTTTAGGCAGCGATCATTTAACCCATACGTTATTGGTCAGGTTGGTATGATTTATTACGGTGCTTCGGAATACTATGGTAATGGAAATGATCAGGGAGTGCCGGATGGTACACTCTGGAGAGAAAAAAATGGTATTTCGCCAAGTGTTGCAGGTGGACTTGGATTATCATATTGGATAAATTCCCAGTGGAGTATTAATGTAGAAGCAATTGGAACACTTCCCTTCTCTGATGAATTAGACGGACACAGCGAATGGTCTTCTCCTGATGGAACAGTCTATCAGACAGATGCCAATGATTTTTACTACACAACAACAGTAGGTATAACATTCTTAATTGATGACAGCCGCTGGAAAAATGAGCCAAAATACAACAGAAAAGCTTACTTAAAAACACGATCTCAGTACAGAAGTTCATCTAAAAAGAACCTGAAGTCAATAAGTAAGAAACGTAGAAAGAGGAGATAAAAACACAATAATAAATACAGAAAAGAGTTGCATTTGCAGCTCTTTTTTTGTCTATTGTCAATTTCAAATACAACAGGTGAAATGGATCTCAAAATAATATCAGAATTTTCTCCCACCGGAGATCAGCCACAGGCAATCGAACAACTGGCAAACGGAATAAAAGACAACTCCAAACACCAGTCATTACTGGGTGTCACCGGCTCAGGAAAAACCTTTACTGTTGCTAATGTTATAGAGAATATTCAACGACCAACACTTATCTTATCCCATAATAAAACATTGGCGGCGCAATTATACGGTGAGTTTAAGCAATTCTTCCCTAATAACGCCGTTGAGTATTTTGTTTCGTATTACGATTATTACCAACCGGAGGCTTACCTGCCGGTTACAGATACATATATTGAAAAAGATTTATCGATCAATGATGAAATTGAGAAGCTTAGGTTAAGTGCCACCTCGGCTCTGCTTTCCGGCAGACGAGATGTAATTGTTATTTCGTCAGTATCCTGCTTATATGGAATTGGAAACCCCGAAGATTTTCATTCAGGCGTTATTACCATTGAAAAGGAAATGCAATTATCAAGAAATGCCTTTTTACGAAAGCTGGTTGACAGCTTATACTCTCGTAACGAAGTAATGTTTGAGCGAGGCAATTTCAGAGTAAAGGGTGACACAGTTGAGATATTTCTTGCCTATGCCGACCATGCTTGTCGTGTTATTTTCTGGGGCGATGAAATTGAAGATATTGAGATTTTTCACCCCGAGAATGGCAAACGAATAGAGTCAATGGATAAAATCACTATTTATCCGGCCAATATCTTTATCACCTCCAAGGAGCGCACACAACAAGCTATTAATGAAATACAGGATGACCTTACCAATCATCTGGCGTTTTTAAAAGAAAACGGCAAAAACCAGGAAGCAAAGCGACTGGACGAACGCGTTAATTATGATTTGGAAATGATACGCGAATTAGGCTATTGCCCTGGAATTGAAAACTACTCCCGCTATTTCGATGGGCGACAAGCAGGAACACGCCCGTTCTGCCTGCTGGATTATTTTCCGGATGATTATTTGATAGTCATTGATGAAAGCCATGTAACGATTCCTCAGATAAGAGCCATGTACGGTGGTGATAAATCACGTAAGCAAAACCTGGTTGAATATGGTTTTAGACTTCCGGCAGCGATGGATAACCGCCCTCTGCAATTTGAGGAATTTGAATCCATGGTTAATCAGATAATATACGTAAGTGCTACGCCGGCCGATTACGAACTGGAGAAATCGGAAGGAGTCGTTGTTGAACAGTTAATTCGTCCAACCGGTCTATTAGATCCGGAGATAGAAGTGCGACCAAGTCAGAATCAAATTGATGACCTGATTAACGAGATAAATGATCGAATAGAAAAGAAAGAACGTATACTGGTGACAACATTGACCAAGCGAATGGCCGAGGAGTTAACCAAATACCTTACGCGCCTTTCAATAAAGTGTGAATACATTCACTCTGATGTAGATACCCTTGAACGCGTTAAGATCATGGAAAACCTTCGTCTTGGTACTTTTGACGTACTAATAGGCGTTAATCTTCTTCGTGAGGGACTGGATTTACCGGAAGTATCGTTAGTGGCAATTTTAGATGCTGATAAAGAAGGCTTTTTACGTTCTGAACGTTCACTGACGCAGACTGCGGGACGTGCTGCACGTAACTTAAATGGGCGAGTTATTATGTATGCCGATACAATTACCAAAAGCATGCAGGCAACCATTGATTCAACCCTTTACAGAAGAGAGAAACAACTTAAATACAACCAGGATAATAACATCACTCCTACTCAGATCAATAAGCAATTGACCAGCATTATTGAATCGACATCCAATGCCAAAGCATATATTGAGTCTGAGAATACAAATATTGCTGCAGATCCTGTCGTGGAATACATGAGTTCAGATGCACTTAAAAAGACCATTGAGAAAACAAGAAAGGAAATGCAGAAGGCTGCAAAAGAGCTTGATTTTATTACTGCTGCACAATATCGTGACGAGATTAAGCGACTAGAAGAATTACTCAATAAAAAAGCCCCAAACTAAGTTTGAGGCTTTATATAAAGTCTTTAAACTAAATCTATCCAAGATAAGACTTCAACAGTTTACTTCTTGATGTGTGTCTTAAGCGACGAATTGCCTTTTCTTTAATCTGACGAACACGCTCGCGAGTTAAACCGAATCGCTCACCTATTTCTTCCAATGTCATCTCCTGACATCCAATACCGAAGAAAAGTTTAATGATATCACTTTCACGTTCAGTTAAAGTAGCCAATGCTCTTTCAATTTCACGAGCTAGTGATTCATTGATTAATGACTTATCAGCATTTGGAGAATCACTATTCACCAATACATCCAATAAGCTATTATCCTCTCCTTCAACAAATGGTGCGTCTACCGAGATATGACGTCCTGAAACACGCATCGTATCTGCCACTTTCTCTGCAGGTAACTCTAACTTATCAGCTAATTCTTCCGGAGAAGGCTTACGCTCATTTTCCTGCTCGAACTTCGAATACGCTTTGTTGATTTTATTCAATGAACCAACCTGGTTAAGCGGTAGTCGTACAATACGAGACTGCTCTGCCAATGCCTGCAAGATAGACTGACGAATCCACCAAACCGCATAAGAGATAAACTTAAAACCTCTTGTTTCATCAAATTTTTCAGCTGCCTTAATCAAACCAAGGTTTCCCTCGTTAATTAAGTCAGGTAAGCTCAAACCCTGATTCTGATATTGTTTTGCAACAGATACAACGAAACGTAGGTTTGCTCTTGTAAGCTTTTCTAAAGCAATTTGATCACCTTTTTTAATGCGCTGAGCTAACTCTACTTCTTCCTCAACAGAAATTAATTCTTCACGACCAATTTCCTGTAAGTATTTATCAAGAGATGCGCTTTCGCGGTTAGTAATCGACTTTGTTATCTTGAGTTGTCTCATATTCCTTAAAAAAAATCCGGCACAAAAGTACTACATTTTCCTTATTTTTCCAACCTTTCGTGCCTTTAAGTCGAAAAACGTTTATTCATTTAAATTAACTGCATAGTAGACAACGCGACCATTAGGGTATATACCAGTTAAGAATAATCCTTCTTTAGCATTTCCTACAACAGTTTTAAAATCATCAACGGTTTTGATTGGTACATCATTCACTTTGGTAATAATGTATCCTTCTTTAACGCCACTTTGACGTAAACTTCCATTTCCAACTTCTACAACTTGTATGCCATAACGCACTCCCAATCGACGTAAATCGTTGGTAGACACTACATCCAGGCTTGCTCCTAGTGTTTCATCAAAATTATTGGAAGAAATAATACCGGTTGTTCCACGTATATTACGTAAAGTTACTTCAAAAGGTTTCTGTTTTCCATCTCTTAAGACAATTAAATTTACTTTTTCTCCGGGACGATGCATACTCACCCTTTCCTGCAACTCAGGAACAGAATTAACTGCTTCTCCATTAACTGACAAAATAATATCTCCAGCCTTCAATCCAGCTTCCTCAGCTCCACCATCAGGCGCTACACTTCCAATAAATACACCTTCAATTCTGTCAATAGTGACACCCAGCTCATCTGCCAGTTCTTCAGGCACATTATTTACCTCAATAATACTTACTCCCAATAAACCACGTTGCACTTCACCAAACTCCATTAAATCTGCCACTACCTTTTTTGCAATCGTAACTGGTACAGCAAACGAATAACCAGTAAATGAACCTGTACGCGAGGCAATAGCTGTATTAATACCAACCAACTCACCACGCTGATTAACCAAAGCTCCACCACTATTACCCGGATTAACTGCAGCATCGGTTTGAATAAAAGATTCAACTCCTAGCGTTTGGTTTCTGTTGGCAATAATATTAATACTTCGCGCCTTTGCACTAACAATACCAGCCGTAACAGTTGAAGTGAGGTTAAACGGATTACCAACCGCTAGCACCCACTCTCCTACCTTTAAGTCATCTGAATTTCCATAGGGCACAAAAGGCAATTCATCGGCCTCAATCTTTATTAATGCAATATCAGATGTAGGATCAGCTCCGACTAATGTTGCTGAGAATGAACGACGATCATTTAAAGTCACCTCAATTTCATCAGCATTATCAATTACATGATTATTTGTAATTATATAACCATCCTTGGTCAGTATTACTCCAGAACCCGCTCCCATTACAGGTTGCGGTTGCTGTCTATAACCACTTCCGGGACCAAAAAAGAAATCGTAGAATGGATTTCCCGAGTAAGAATCATTACCCCTGCTTCTTGTTTTAACGTGAACAACAGCATGCACACTTCGTTCAGCAGCCACTGTCAAATCAGGTAAATTTCCCTGGACCTGAGCTGAGGTAAATTGTCCAACTGCAGGAATCTGCTCCTGAATCGTTATTATTTTTGGTTCACTTTTATTGATATGAGAATAAACATAAACACCAGTCACTGCACTTATTACAGCAATGGCAAATGTGTAAAATACTTTTTTTGCATTCATACTTAAACTGTTTTATAAGTTATTGTCAGGTTAGAATCAGAAGCCAAATTCGACTTTGATTTCAGATTTTAACATATTTTAAATCGCGATATTGAAATATACAAAAAGTAACGTTTCAAAAATTATACCTCTTAGCGACTTTAACTTGACCTTAACGTTTTTTTGCCAAACTTTAAGGATATTCTGTCATATCAGCGTACTTTTGTAAGCAAAACACGACTTTTTGTCTTTTGTTTACACAAAACATCAAACAAAATAGCAATATTAGCATGATTGAATTCTATAAATACCAGGGTGCCGGTAATGATTTTGTGATTATCGACAACAGGAATGAGCAATTTGACGCAGATAATTTCACTCTTATTAATAAACTATGCGACAGACGATTTGGCATAGGCGGAGATGGCTTGATGTTACTGGAAAATCACCCTGAAATGGATTTTACTATGCGATATTTCAATGCCGACGGACGCGAGGCCTCAATGTGTGGCAATGGCGGTCGATGTATTGCGGCTTTCGCCGTTCACCAGGGCATAGTAAAAACACCAGATAATTTTACATTCATGGCAGTTGACGGTGAGCACCATGCGTCTTATAAGGATGGTGTTGTTAATTTAAAAATGATCGATGTCGATACCATCTCAATCAATCCCGAAAGTACTTTTCTTGATACGGGTTCTCCTCATCATGTTCAGTTTGTTGATCGTATTGACAAAACAGATGTATTTAGCCTGGGGAAAGCAACCAGGTATTCTGAGAAATATGCACCTCATGGCACCAATGTAAATTTCGTTCAGTTTATGAGTGATAACAATATTAAAGTACGAACTTATGAGAGGGGCGTTGAAGACGAAACTTTGGCATGTGGAACAGGCGTTGTTGCCAGTGCAATATCGGCACATTTAAAAAAACCGGAGTATAAGCAGTTTAATATTGAAGTGATGGGTGGTAATTTGAAGGTTAGCTTTGAGTCGGACCATAATCAATTTACGAACATATGGCTCGAAGGCCCGGCTAAATTTGTTTTTAAGGGCAATATTGAACTTTAAGCAAGTACAAAAATACAACTAAAAAAGCGCTGTCTCAAAAGTCAGAAACATTTACCTGCGAGTTACAAGACGTAAGTATTACCCCAAAACCACGAAGAGCACTAAGTATAAACTTAGTGCTCTTCGTGGCTTCGCGTATATATTTTTACGTTTTACAATTTACAAAATGAATGTTTCACATTAGATTAAAATACCATTGAGACAACACCTTTCCTATTTAATCACCTAAGTTCCTTAAAAACTTTCTGACAGCATCAACTGACTCTAATTTATAATTAGCACTGGTTCGCTGTATCCCAACCTTAACTGTAATGGCTTCAGATGGCAATTCTTTAAACATATACTCGTCTGTCCAATCATCACCCATGGCCATCAGGTATTCAAATTGCTCATTGTTAATAAACTTATTAGCAGCAATACCTTTATTAATACCTCCACTTTTAACTTCAATAACCTTGCTTCCTTCCATTATTTCAAGATTCAGGTTACCAACCAGGTCTAGTAGTTCATCTTTTAATTCGTTGGCACGTATAAGGCTCTGCTCAGGCTCTGCTTTTCTGTAATGCCAAACCAATGAATAGTTCTTTTCCTCAATAAAAGACCCAGGTGTGCGATCTACAAAACGCTCCAATACAGGACGAATGATTGGCATCCAGTCATTATTAACTTGTGTTAGTGTCTGCCACTCTTCTCCATATTTACGTAACCAAACACCATGCTCACAGATAAGATTAATCGGCACATCAGCAAACCATTTTTCAAGCGTATAGCGATCACGACCACTTATAATGGTTACCGTATTTTTCTTATCAGCAATTAGGCGATTTAAAATATCGTAAAGTTCTTCGTTTGGAGTTGCCTCTTGTGGATTTTTATGGAAGGCTGTTAACGTGCCATCATAATCCAGGAATATAGCTCTTTTAGCAGCCTTTTTGTATTTGGCATTAATTTCGTTAAACACACCTGAAGAAATTTTCTTGACTAGAAACTCTTTCTGAATCTTTTTCACTTTCTCCAGTGACTCTACAAACTCACCTGCCCATTTAAACACGGAGTAACGTTGAATACGCTCCTGTAGGTAGCCCATGCGCTCTTTCTGCTCTTCCAGAGGCATTATTAAAGCTCTGTGCAGCGCCTCTGCTATTTCATCTTCGTTGATCGGATTGATGGTTATAGCTTCACCCATCTCTTTAGACACTCCGGCCATTTCACTTAACACGATAACGCCTGTCTGGTTACCCCGTGATGCAACATATTCCTTTGCCACCAGATTCATACCATCACGCAGAGGCGTAATCAATGCAACATCTGACATGTTGTATAATTCAACCAGGTTTTCAAAAGGCATCGCACGATAGAAATACCAAACAGGAGTATAGTTTATATTGCCATATGTTCCGTTTATATTACCTACCAGCTCATCCACTTCTTTCTTCAACATCATGTATTCGTCAACATTGCCTCGACTAGGCACTGCCAGCATAACAAGAGTTACTTTCCCATGAAATTCGGGGTAGCGCTCCATGAACTTACGGAAGGCTTTCAGACGTTGAGGAATACCTTTGGTGTAGTCTAAACGATCAATAGACAGTATTAATCGTCTATCCGGAGATGTCATAAAGTATTTCTCCAGTTCCTTATGCAAGTCTGAACGCTCCTGGATGGTTTTCTGCATTACTGCCGCCGATGTTTTTCTGAACTTCTCATAATCGATACCCATTGGGAATGAATCAGCTTTTATAATGCGATCTTCAGCATGTATCTCATTAAAGGCGATTTCGTAACCATATAAACGACGTACTGAACTTAAGAAGTGTCGCTCATAATCGTAAATGTGGAAACCAAGTAAATCAGACCCTAACATACCTTTAAGCAGTTCCATACGCCATGGCAGAATTCGGAACACCTCGTAAGATGGAAACGGGATATGAAGGAAAAAGCCCACTGTTACATTTGGCTTAACCGACTTGATCATTTCTGGAACCAAAAGTAATTGATAATCGTGCACCCAAACCGTATCTCCATCTTCTGCAACTTCTAACACGCGATCGGCAAAGCGCTGGTTAACTCGCTTATATGTCTCCCAGTTCTCAGGCGAATAATCTACATACTGCGTAAAATAGTGAAAAAGAGGCCATACTGTTTTGTTACTGAAACCTTCATAGTATTCCAATATTTCCTGTTCGCTTAAAGGAACAGTTACGCAACTTTTTTCCAATAACTTTTCGTCAATAATTTTAGAATCTTCATTGGTTAAATCATCTGAATTAATACCTGACCAGCCAATCCATTTGCCACCATATTCAGTATAAACTGACTTCATTCCGGTAGCCAATCCACCAACACTTTCAATTAAATTATAACCACTTTCTTCTTTTACCAGGCTATATGGCAATCTGTTAGCCACAATATGCAGTTTCGACATAGGCTTATATTTGATTAATTTTTAAATTCGGATTAAGTACAATAAAAGAGCAATATTCATTTGTTATTCAACCAGATACCATTTCTCTCTTTTCATTAAATAAATGATTTTTCAAAAGAAACCCCCAAATAGTAGTATTATTAAAAAAATACCGTTTTTTTTGCACTATTAAGCAAATATACATCTTTATAGATTATATCATTGTTTGAGAAAAAGAAGTTTTTAATAGAATATTCACAAGTTTATTTGCGTATGAAGAACCTTGATTACGGTATCATTGGAAACTGCCGGAGTGCAGCATTGGTTTCGAAAACCGGTTCGGTTGAATGGTTGTGCCTACCTCATTTTGCCTCACCTTCAACTTTTGCCAAAATTCTGGATGATGAAAAAGGTGGTTTCTTTAGTGTCAGACCGACAGAAGAATATGAAACCGAACAATTTTATATACCTCGCACAAATATTTTAGTAACAAAGTTCACTTGTGCTTCAGGAGTTTTCGAGCTTCATGATTTTATGCCACGTTACCGTAATGAAGTCGGTGTTTATTACACTCCGCCTGATATTGTTCGTTACATCAAGCATATTTCCGGTTCTGTTGATGTGGTCATCAATTTTGAACCAAAGCTGGAATATGCCTTACCTGATACAACCATCGATGTTGAAGAGGAGTATATTAAGGCATATACGACCAATGGCGAGTATGATTCTATTTATTTGTATTCATCGTTCAACAAAAAAAGCATTAAGGAGAAATTACCGGTTACAATTAAGCAAAATGAATATCTGCTTTTAAGCTACAACCAGAAACTGCTCCAACAATCTACAAACCGTTCCTATTTGAAACACCAACGCACAAAAGTGTATTGGCTTAACTGGTCAGATAAAACCACCAGCTTTAAAAAATATGAGAATGAGATTAATCGCAGTGCTTTAACGCTTAAGTTGCTGAACTACCAGAAATCAGGCGCCATATTAGCTGCCCTAACCACCTCATTACCTGAAACAATTGGAGAGGTTCGAAACTGGGACTATCGCTTTTGCTGGATCCGGGATGCTTCCATGGTTGTTAAGATCATGACTCAACTAGGCCATGAACGTATTGCTGAACGCTACATGAACTTCATTATTTCTCTTATGCCAGACAAGGGTGAGAAAATGCAAATAATGTATGGTATTCATGGAGAGAAAAACCTCAATGAAATTGAGTTGGAGCACCTGGCTGGTTATGAAGGAAGCAAACCTGTTAGAATTGGTAACGCAGCCTATGTTCAGAAGCAAAATGACATTTATGGCATCCTTATGGATGTGATGTTACAATACTTTGAATTGTTTAAAACAACATTAGGCAACAGTGAGGATCTGTGGACTATTGTAAGAAATATCGTTAAAGTTGTTGATGAAAACTGGCAAGAACCCGACAAAGGTATCTGGGAAATCAGAAGTGAAGGCAAGCACTTCACCTTTAGCAAGGTATTATGCTGGGTAGCAATTGACAGAGCGCAAAAGATAGCACGCCTGCTTAAGCGTGATTCATATGCCAACGAGTGGAAAGAACTTGAGGAAAAAATTGCAGCCGACATACACAAAAATGCATGGTCGGATCAAAAGCACACTTTTACGCAATCTTATGGCTCCAATGATCTGGATGCAGCTGTTCTTCTGATGGAATCCTATGGATTTATCAGTGCAGATGATCAACGTTACAAAAAAACCGTATTGGCCATTCAAAAAGAACTGGAGCACGATGGTTTAATGTACAGATATAAAAATGAAGATGACTTTGGTGAACCTCAGTCAGCTTTTACAATTTGCTCATTCTGGCTAATTAACAGCTTATACAAAATCGGTCTTAAGGACGAAGCCACGCGTAAATTTGAAACCTTATTATCTTATTCAAACCATCTCGGTCTGTTTAGTGAAGATTTAGATTTTAAAACGCGCAGATTATTAGGTAACTTCCCTCAAGCCTATTCACATTTGGCCATTATTGAAACAGCCATAACACTGGCGGGTGATGAAATATCAAAAGAAGAGCAAATTATGAAATCAATTCGTCAATAATCAAGAATTAATATGCATATACACAAAAAGGCGGCTAAATGCCGGCTTTTTGTGTATAATTAAGTATTTGATTTCTTATTCAGCACTTGCAGGAACCTGTCCTCGCATACCCATAATATCACGGTCAAACATATACAGGTTATGATCACCCAATAAATTTAATTTATCATTAATGGCAGCCACTGATGCTTCTTCCTCAATTTGCTCAGTTACAAACCATTGAATCCAATTATGAGTTGTAAAGTCCTTTTCATCCAAACAAACACCTACAATACCACTGATTAATTCAGTCACATATTGCTCGTGTTCATATACTTTGGCAAAAACAGCTTTAATATCTTTATAATCAGCTGTTGGCTGCTCAATAGCAGGAATAATAGCTTTACCTCCACGCTCATTAACATATTTGATGAACTTCATCATATGCAAGCGCTCCTCTTCGGCCTGAGCATATAACCAGTTAGCAGTTCCTTCATAACCATTTGTATCAGCCCAAACAGCCATAGCAAGGTACAGGTTTGAAGAATAAGCTTCTTTTTCAATTTGATTAACAAGTATTTCTTCTACTTTTTTCTTAAGCATAACAGTCAATATTAAGTTATAACAACAAAGATACACTTATTAACCCTTCAACATCAGCAGGTGTTTAAGCGCATAGTTATTTATACTCATTCCAAACAAAATCCTCAATCTGTTTGGTAGTTTGACAAAAATCATCATTTTTGCATGTCGGATTTTAAGGTCTTTTAATATTCATTAAAACATTTTGACTTCTAATTTTTTATAAATGAAATCTTTATTCCATTATGATTAGAAAAGTATTAGTTGCCAACCGAGGTGAAATAGCCGTCCGCGTCATGCGTTCATGTCGTGAAATGGGTATAAAATCGGTTGCCATATTTTCCGAGGCTGACCGAACAGCCAAACATGTCAGGTATGCCGACGAAGCACATTGCGTTGGTCCTGCTGCTTCAACCGAAAGCTACCTTAACATCAAAAAAATAATTGACGTAGCTGTTGCCAGCAAGGCAGATGCCATCCATCCTGGTTATGGTTTTTTATCAGAAAATGCGCTCTTCGCAGAAGAAGTTTCTAAAGCAGGAATCATATTCATTGGTCCATCGATTGAAGCCATTAATACAATGGGTGATAAGTTAACTGCCCGTCAGTTAATGATTGAATCCAGTGTACCTGTTGTTCCTGGTACTAAAGAAAACATTGACGACCCAAATAAACTTAAAGAAACAGCCACCCAAATTGGCTATCCTATTATGCTTAAAGCCAGTGCCGGAGGAGGTGGTAAAGGTATGCGTCTGGTACGTGAAGAAAAAGAGCTGGTAAATGCCTATGAGATGGCCAAGTCTGAAGCTCGCTCTGCATTTGGCGACGACGCAGTATACATTGAAAAGTACATTGAAGGGCCTCATCACATTGAATTCCAGATTATGGCAGATCAGCATGGTAACTATGTTCATTTATTTGAACGCGAATGCTCAGTACAACGTCGTCATCAAAAAGTAGTTGAGGAAACCCCTTCACCACTTATGACGCCTGAACTGCGACAGAAAATGGGAGAGCAGGCCATACAAGCCGCTAAATCTGTAAATTATGTAGGTGCAGGAACCGTTGAATTCCTGGTTGATAATGACCACAATTTCTACTTTCTGGAAATGAATACACGGCTTCAGGTGGAGCACCCCATCACTGAAAGAACAACAGGTGTTGATTTGGTTAAAGCCCAAATCAATGTGGCAAACGGACTTCCATTGGAGTTTAAGCAGGAAGATTTAAGACAAAATGGTCATGCTATTGAATGTCGCATATATGCTGAGGATCATAAAAATAACTTTATGCCTTGCCCGGGTGTCGTGAAAAATATTACAGAACCAATGGGATTAGGTATACGAACTGATGGGTATGTATACGAAGGTTATGAAATTCCTTTCCATTACGACCCTATGATTTCTAAGCTTATCTCATGGGCACCGACACGCCAGGAAGCCATTGATCGTATGAAACGCGCCTTGTATGAGTACAAAATAACAGGTGTAAAAACATCCATCCCATTCGTATCACGCATTATGGAAGCGAGTGACTTTGTTGATGGTAATTACGACACTCACTTTATTGAAAAGAATATGGACTTTCTGATGACTGAAGAAGATGATTGTTCAGACTATTGCGAAGACATTGCACTATTCGTTGCTTTTCTCGATTATACTGAAAAGCTGCAGGAAGCTGCAGACAATTCAAATGTGGCCACGCCAAACCAATCAGCCTGGAAAGAATATGCACGTCGCAAAAATGTAATTCGCTATTAAATCAGCTAATATGCCTATAGAACTAAAAATAGATTCTCGTCGTGCCAGGATTAAAATCCTAGAACAAGATGGCACCAAATACAAAGTAGACATTGATAACCGCATCTACGATCTTGACCTGGTTAAAGTGGAGTCTGATGCCTATTCAATTTTATTGGATGGTCAATCTGTTAACATGGAGATGATACAAGGAGCAGACATTAATCACTACAAAGTAAATACCATCAACAATTACTACGAAATAGAGGTGATAGATGCCGCAACACGTTATCGTAATGCATCAAAGTCCTCTCTTGATTCAGGCGGTAATGTCATTTCAACTCCAATGCCAGGAAAAATTGTTAAAATTCCAGTCAGTGAAGGTGACACGGTTGAAAAAGGACAAACTGTAGTGATTGTATCTGCCATGAAAATGGAAAGTGAATATAAATCTTCAGTTGATGGAGTCATTAAGCACATTCACGTTGCTGAAGGCGATGCTGTTGAAGGACACCAACCACTAATTGAAATTGAATAACCTGTAAATCAGAAAAAATGCAAAGTTTAGAAGAAAAATATAAAAAGTTTGATGACCGCAACAAACAAGCTGAAGCCGGCGGTGGCGAAGCACGCATAGAAAAGCAGCATAAGGGCGGTAAATTAACAGCCCGTGAACGTATAGAATTATTTTTAGATGCCGGTACCTTTGTTGAACTTGATAAACTGGTTAAGCACCGCTGCAATAATTTTGGCATGGAGAAAACCCAATTCCCTGGTGATGGATTCATTACAGGGTATGGAAAAGTAGATGGACGACTGGTTTATGTATTTGCACAGGATTTTACAGTATTCGGTGGCTCGCTAAGTCGCACTAATGCCGATAAGATTATTAAAGTATCAAAATTGGCACTTAAGATGGGGGCTCCCCTGATTGGATTAAACGATTCAGGTGGTGCTCGTATTCAGGAAGGTGTCCAAAGCTTAGCAGGTTACGGTGACATCTTCTTTTTGAATGTCAAGTCTTCAGGTGTTATTCCTCAGATATCTGCCATTATGGGCCCTTGTGCCGGCGGAGCAGTATACTCCCCTGCCCTCACAGATTTCATTTTTATGGTGAAAGATACAAGTTACATGTTTGTAACCGGTCCTGATGTTATTAAGACAGTTACACATGAAGAAGTAACCAAAGAAGAGCTGGGTGGTGCAATGACACACAATGCCAAAAGTGGCGTTGCCCATTTCATGGGAGATGACGACGAGCATACACTAATGATGATTAGAGAGTTACTAAGCTTTTTGCCTTCTAATAACATGGAAGATCCACCTGTTCTCCCTACAACAGATGATATCAGGCGAGAAAGCGAAGAATTGCAGGAATTGATACCTGCAGATCCAAATAAGCCATACGATATGCATGATATCATTGGTAAAGTGGTAGATAACCAGCACTTCTTTGAAGTGATGCCTCATTATGCTCAGAATATCATTACAGGATTTGGCCGCATGGCAGGTCGTACTGTCGGTATAATTGGTAACCAGCCCAACTATCTTGCGGGTGTACTTGATATCGAATCATCGGCTAAAGGAGCTCGTTTTGTGCGCTTCTGTGATGCTTTTAACATTCCGGTAGTAACTTTTGTTGATGTTCCTGGTTTCTTACCGGGCACAGTTCAGGAGTATGGTGGAATTATCAAGCACGGAGCCAAATTATTATACGCCTATGCAGAAGCTACCGTTCCAAAAATCACTGTTATCACACGTAAAGCCTATGGAGGAGCTTATGATGTAATGGCATCCAAGCATTTGGCAGCCGACATTAATTTTGCATACCCTACAGCTGAAATAGCTGTAATGGGACCTGAAGGTGCAGTCAATATCATCTTCAGAGGTGAATCAGATGAGATAGCAAAGGCTGAAAAAGTTGATGATTACCGTGAAAACTTCGCCAATCCATACAGAGCTGCTGAATTAGGCTATATCGATGAAATCATTTTACCTAAAGAAACTCGATTTAAATTAATTCAGGCGCTTGAAATGTCACAAAATAAAAGTGAAGCCAATCCGCCTAAGAAACATGGAAACATTCCTTTATAATCATCAAAGAAGCCGGTTTAAATAAACCGGCTTTTATTTTTGATTCTAAATACCGGCAATCTTGACCGGTTCTGCTTCTGAAATCAATTTTGGGCAGGCTGCCCGAATAGCATCTTTTTCTGGTTTTCCTAAATCCTTATACTTTTTACCAAATTTAGTTTGCGCCATTTCATCACGCATTTCATTAAAAGCACGTATTATTTCATTTTGAACCATTAGGTATGTCTGATACTCCGTATCATTAGCCGTTTGTATTGAAATAATCCCTTTGCTGACACTGGTCATTCCTAAGAGTGTTATATCCTTCATCTCTTTATCTGATAAATTAATATCATCCAATGGATTTAAAATAAACGTCTTGGTTGCCTCGGTCAACAGAACTAAATCGAGAGGTTGCTTTTCCACCAATAACTGGTTCTCTGAATTCACCAATATCTCAAAGACATTTCGGTCATTTACAGGAGGTGGCTGAGTGTCAATGTCATCTGTGTATGGGGGAAGAACAGTTCCCAATCCTAAATCAGAATCCATAGTTGTCGTAACAAGAAAGAAAATTAAAAGAAGGAAGGCAATGTCTGCCATTGAGCCAGCATTGAGCTCTTTGATTTGTCTACGTGTTGTCATAACTTATCATTTAATATTTGATTAGTATTAAATGACCCTGCATAGTATGACTTCGAATTACATTGTTAATATACAATTTATCTTAAGAATAAACAACCGTTGTTAATATTTCACTCGTACCTGATTCCTTAAATTATATATTTTAGTAAATACAATACTCTATTAACATTACATAAAATCGAGGTCCTGTTCTTTATTTATCTTATTTTTCTTATTACACCTTAATTAAAGCAAGCAACTCTATTACTAGCTGATTTTCTAATCTTTAACTCCCCGTATCATAAAATAAAACTACTTTGCAATAAAGTATGTAAACTACTATTCTTTAATACATTAACATACTTCAACATTAATTCATCACCAAAATAACACGATTAATCAATACTTGATTTTATTTAGTCAAAATTCAAAGCGATTGTTTTTTTTAAAAGGTAATTTATTTGAGGTATTAAAATATAAAATGGAATCGAGTGAATAGTCTACAAAATTGCCTCAATTATATTAAATGGTCATTAGCTCTGTTTCTGGTAATCATTTCCTGTTCGTGCGTAACTCAAAAAAATCTTGAATATGTCCAGGGTGACGACTCTGACATTCAATCTTTTGAAGAAGCTCTTATTGAAGATTACCGCTTACAACCTAAAGATGAATTGTATATAAAAGTCACAAGTCTGGATGATCCTTCAGCGCAAATATTCTCGTCTAACAACTCCTCCGGTTATTTAGAAAATGTCTCCATACAACCATATGGAGCATCATTGTTTTCATACGTCATTGATAAAGAAGGAAATATCACACTACCCGTTCTTGGTGATATAAATGTGAAAGATAAAACAACTAAAGAGGTAAGTGATATAATTCTCAGCTCGGTTGTTAAAATTCTTAATCAACCTGCTGTAAGTGTAAAATTGGTCAATCGAAATGTAACAGTTATCGGGGAAGTTCAACGACCAGGGCAGTATAACTATACGCTTGATAAGTTTACTGTTTATGATGCCATAGGACTTGCTGGTGATATTACTATTTGGGGAGATAGAAATAAAGTTGTAATCATCCGTAATCAAAACGGAAAAAACCTGAGAATTCCGATTAGCCTGACTGATCAGAATATACTGGCGTCAAATGATTTATACGTCCACCCTAATGATATTATCTATGTAAAGCCGATGCGTAAAAGATTCTGGGCTATTAATGAGTTTCCATACGCAATTCTGATATCGACAATTACGGCCGGAATACTTTTTTATTCTGTTATTGAATAACTAAAACACATGAAGCTATGGCACAATACAGGAGCGGGAAAGAAGAAAGTGACATAAAGTATTTTCTCCAATTACTGATGAGAAACTACAAATTGTTTGGAATTTGCATTGTCATATCCCTGGCTATTGCTTTTGTATATAATAAATTTAAAACACCTATATATAAAGTTTCCTCATCCATTTTAATAACTGAAGAATCACAAACTTCGACACGTAGTAACAGAGAATTCATTAATAATGATTTATTCTCTCCAAAACAAAATCTACAGAATGAATTATGGGTTTTGAAATCAATCCCTACATTAACCAGAACGGTTGAGAATTTAAATCTAAACATTAATTATTACCGAAAAGATGGATTCTTCTACCAGGATATCTACGGAAAGTCTCCTTTTAAAGTCATATTACTTTCAGGCCATACTCAACCTGTCGGAGTCAGGTTTAAAATTCAAATTATTGACAACTTAAATTATTTAATTAAAGCAGATGGTTCAAATATCTCATTTGTTGACGTTAAATCCGGAGAAATAAAAGATATCAAAAAACAATGGTCGTTCAAGCAAAAACACAGGTTTGGAGAATTAATAGAAACTAAAGATTTTGCATTTATAATTATCAAATCGACTGATCAATTTAAAGTTGATCCAAAGAACAATTTGTGCTTCACTATAAGCACAAATGCAAGCATGGTTAATAATCTCAAAAGAAATCTCGAATTGAATATTATTGACAAAATGGCCACTGTTGTTCATATCAATTACAACGGCCCGTCAGTAAAAAAAGGTAAAGACATTGTAAACGAGTTAATGAATGTGTATTCGCAGCAAAACCTTGAATGGAAGAATCATATAGCTAAAGCGACCATCGATTATATCGAGCAACAACTTAATGAAATTTCTGACTCCTTGAATGTCACTGAAGAGAGCCTGCAAGACTTCAAATCAAGCAATTACTTACTTAATGCAAACCAACAAGCCGACAATATAAGTGTCCAGTACCTGGAGTTACAAAACCAGTTAGCTGAACTAACAACTCGGAAACGTTATTACGATTATGTTGCTGAATATCTAACTAATAACGAAGATTATTCAAGCATGATTGTTCCTGCATCAATGGGTATAACAGACCAATTATTAAATAATTTAATGTCTGAACTAATCACCTCACAAACAGAACGTTCTAATTTAATTAAAAACAACCAGGAGTTTAATCCACAAGTTGGCAAGCTGAATGTTAAGATTGAGAATATCAAAGAAACCATCTTTAAGAATATTACTGCAGTTAGGAAAACAGTTGATATTACAATAGATGAGATGAGTAAACGAATAAGACAGTTACAATCTTCGATGAGTCGTTTACCTCAAACACAAACCCAACTGGGAGGTCTGGAACGAAAGTACAAACTGAATGATGCCATATACAATTACTTATTAGAAAAGCGCGCAGAAGCAAAAATTACGTTAGCCTCCAATATTCCTAATAACATCATTATTGGCCCGGCGCATCGCTCCGGTTTGAAACCCGTATCTCCTAATAAACAAATCAATTATACAATTGCTTTGTTACTCGGACTGATCGTACCCATATCATACTTAACACTTCGTAAGACTCTGAAGAGAAAAATAGACAGTCAGGATTTTATCGAACAATTGTGTGACACACCTATTGTGGGAATGATTAAACACGAGTCTCAAAAGAAAAAAGAGCCGACATATGAGCCACCTGGCATGCCCGTTCTTGAGTCATTTCGTTCCTTAAGAACTAATCTTGAATTTCAATATATGAATATATCACCAAAAACTATTATGGTTACTTCATGCATTGAAAATGAAGGTAAAACATATATTGCCCGAAATTTAGCCTATAGCTATGCTCAACTCGGCTTCAAAACCTTGTTAATTAATTTTGACCTACGAAAGCACGCATTATACTTTACTGAAAATGAAGATAACTCAAAAGGTATTTACTCATGGTTTGTCAATAATGAGGATTGTGAAAGTCTAATCACACCAACACCATTCGAAAATCTTGATTTTATACAAAGTGGTTATTTAGCTCCTGATCCGGCCCAGTTACTCCTGCTAAAGGACACAGGAATTTTAATTGATCAATTAAAGAAAATATATGATTGCATAATTTTAGATACCTCCCCAATAGCGCTGGTAAGCGATGCTTATTTACTAATGAAATTTGTAGACATAAAATTGATTGTTGCCCGATATAACCATACAATTAAGAATGTTTTCGCTTTTATTATGAAGGACCTTGAGCAAAAGAAAATTAACAATGTAGGAATAGTGATGAACGATAATCAGATTTTCAGCAAGCAATATGGCTATGGGTATGGCTATAATAATCACAATGGAAAGGGTAAACATATTGGAAAATCCAAGAAGATTGGGAGTCAATTACAAGATAACCGAATCAATTAGTCAACAGCCTTTACTTTATTCTCATTCCTGATATAATCCTGTCAACAAATAAGTCATTCAGGAGAGCTTGATTTTTATTAATTGCAAAAGGCAAAGTCTTTTGCATGAAGTATAGTTTATAAACACCTCACTCACAATTATAATCTTTTGTTAGTTGCTATTATGTGACTGACCAGGCGAAGCCGTTAAAAATTTTAAGTAAAAAAAAAATGACTTGAATTAAATAAGTTCTAAAAATTATAGAAATGCTTGGTTTAATTAAAAGTATAGTACTAAAGTATCTAAATAAGGTTAAAGAAAAGGAAATAAGAAATAACATAACCTTAAAAGGACATAACTACAAGTTTAACCGTTATAGTACCGTCGCATATGCTGATGGTTCAAATAAAAATGATATAGTACTCGGTGACGCAGTGTGGATGTATGGTCACCTTTCTTCGCAAAATAATGGTAAAATCATATTTGAGGATTTTACCAAAATCGGTGACAATAGTATGATACTGTCAGTGAATTCAATTACGATAGGAAAGTATACAGCAATTGGTGATGGTGTTTTAATTACAGATAACAATGAACACTCAATTAATCCTGATGATCGATTAATTATGCGAACAAAAGCAGAGGATCATCCTTATCGTTTCTGGAGATACTCCGAATCTAAACCCGTTAAAATCGGTCAAAATGTTTGGATTGGTTCTGATGTGCGAATTACAAAAGGTGTAACGATTGGCGATAATTCAATCGTTGCAGCAGGTTCTGTTCTTACAAAGGATCTGCCCGCCAACTCAATTGCAGCAGGTAATCCTGCTCGCATTGTTAAAACAGATATCGATAAGGCCCCTCGTCTAATTCAAGAGTAATAACAGTAACTCAAACTAAAGATGAATCAATCAGAACAGGCAACAACCAAATTTCAAACGGCTTTTATGATTGCGGGTAAATTAACTGCAATGCTTGCTACTTTCGGTATACCATTGATCCTGATTCGTCTGCTAAGCCAAAGTGAATACGGTATTTTTGCACAATTTTATGTTGTTGTGTTTTTATGCACAGGTTTTTTTAATTTGAGTGTACAGTCCAACATATACTTTTTTTATCCTACTTCTAATAATAAAGACAGAAAGTCTTTAGTGCTGCATACACTCCTATTCCTTATAATAATGGCTGGTATCGCTGTAATACTATTAAGCATACCTCCTATCGGGAATTTAATAATCGGAGATGGTGAATTATTGGAATATAAGCATTTCATAATCATTGGCATTCTTTTATATATGCCAATATACATGCTAGAACCATTGTATGTAGTTAAAAAGGATATATTAACCAGCCTGGTATATCCTCCTCTCGAGGTTATATTTCGTTTATCATTGGTTATTGGATTAGTTTTGCTTATCCCCGGGCTGAATTCAATATTTACGGGAATTATTATTTCAGCAGCAGCTTGTTTAATTTTTGTTCTATTCTATGTTGGAAGAGAGATAGGCTTTAAAAATTTTAGCTTAAAACTATTTGAAAAGAAGCTGGCAAGAAAACAGCTAAGTTACAGTCTTCCTTTTGGAGCTGCGGTTAGCCTGAATATCTTCTTTCAGCAATTTGATAAAATAATATGTATCACTTTTCTTTCATCGTCTGAATTTGCAATATATGCCATAGCTTTTTATGGTGTTCCGGGTGTACAGCAGGTATTTGACTCACTAACTCAAGTTTATTTAGTACAAATGACTGTTAAATACCAGGCAAATAAGATAAATGAACTGGCATCTCTTTATAAAGTCCTGGTTTCAAAAACCTTCTCTTTTTCCCTACCCATTATGCTAATTGTTATGCTTTATGCGAAAAAAATAATCATATTTTTATTCACAGAAAACTACATTGAAGCAGTTCCTTTTTTCAGGGCCTACATAGCATCCATCATGATCTTTATGCTGGCTCCCGGAATTATACTGCGTGCAGCTGATAAAACAAAGTACACTCTACGATCATATATTTATAGCAGCTTTGTTGTTATACCACTTACTTATCTGTTAATAAAACATATGGGCATGTGGGGAGCTATGATCAGCGCATTAGTAAGTATTTCATTACCTCGATTTATCAACCTGGCCCAGGAAATAAAACTAATAAAAAGTAATTTCTTTCATTTTTTCCCCTGGAAAGAGTTTGCACAGGTTACTATTATATCTGTTGGGACAATTATACCATTTGTAGCAATAGAATACTATTTCGATTATGGAGTTATTCTTACTGCTATAGCAGGGTCTGTTTACCTTTTATTGGTTGCCCTGTTAGAAATCAACTATAACCTGTTTCCGGTTGATGTAGATATTCTGAGATCTTTTTATGAGTCTAAAATTAAATCATTTAGGCAACTTCTATACAAGGTTGGCTTGTAAGGGGGCAACTGTCTGATTCTTTAAACAACTAATTATTCGTCGAAACATGTGTGGAATCTGTGGTTTTATAGATTACAAATTTAAAAGTGAAGTATCTGACATTAATAAGATGGTACAGGCTCTTAACCATAGAGGCCCGGATGATAGTGGTAATATGATGTTTAATTCTGATAAAGCTGTTATTGGACTAGGCCATGCCCGCTTGTCAATCATTGATTTGTCTGCTGCCGGCCACCAACCAATGCGTTATAAAAAATATGTTATCTCGTATAACGGCGAAATCTATAATTATGCTGAGATTAAGAAGGATTTAGAAAGCCTGGGACATACCTTCGTTTCAGGTACAGATACTGAGGTTATACTTCATGCATTTGAAGAATGGGGAATTGAATGTCTGGATCAATTCATAGGCATGTTTGCGTTTGCGTTACTGGATCTTGAAGCAATGGATTTTCTTTTGGTCAGAGACAGAACTGGAGTTAAACCTTTGTATTATCACTGGGATGATCAATTATTCTTATTCGGTTCGGAACTTAAATCTTTCTACCAACATCCTTCATTTGATAAACAAATTGACATTAATGCTACACATCAATACTTTAACTATGGGTATGTTCCTGCTCCGTATTGCATATTTAAAAATTGTAAAAAACTCTTACCGGGCCATTATTTAAAGCTAAAGATAAATACCAAAGAGCTTATTCTGCATCAATATTGGGATATTAAAGCCTGCTATAGCAAACCTTGTCTTGACATATCCTATGATGAGGCAGTTAATCAATTGGACAAATTACTAATATCAGCATTTAATTATCGAATGGTTTCTGATGTTCCGGTTGGCATATTCTTAAGTGGAGGATATGATTCTACAGCTGTTGCATCAATATTACAAAGGTATAATTCGCAGCAATTAAAAACCTTTACAATTGGGTTTGGAGAAGGAGTTAATGAAGCACCCTTTGCAAAAAAGATTGCGCAATACCTTGGAACAGATCACAAAGAGTATTACTGTACGACCAAAGAAGCACAAGATATTGTACCTACACTTCCTTATTATTTTGATGAGCCATATGCCGATAATTCAGCAATTCCAACAATATTAGTCAGTCAGTTTGCCAAGCAAGATATTACTGTTGCACTATCGGCCGACGGTGGCGATGAAATTTTTGCTGGTTATGATCATTATAAAACATTGTATAACAACCTGGCTTTAATTAATAAAATTCCGCGAGCTTCAAATGTTATATTGAGTCATTTGTCAGCATTTACCGCAACTCATTTGAAAGAAGGTGATCTGAGTCATAAACTGGCAAGTTTATCACAAGTACTAAAAAAAGAAAACCGTCAAAGAGTGTCTCAGTATTTGCTTGACAGTTATTATGCAATGGACTATAAAACTAAAACTAAACTATTACAAAACAGTACTCTGTTTCGACACACTGTTTATGAAGATGATTACTCATCATTTAATAATAACTTATCAATAGCACTTGCCACAGATTACAAAATGTATCTTCCTGATGATGTATTAGTTAAAGTTGACAGAGCAACTATGTCTGTATCTCTGGAAGGCAGAGAACCTTTGTTGGATCATCGCATAATTGAGTATGTGGCTCAATTGCCTGCATCATTTAAATTCGGGCATACTCAAAAGCAAATATTAAAGGATCTTGTTCATAGATACATACCTTCCCACTTAATGGACAGACCCAAAACAGGTTTTGATGTTCCACTAAAATCATGGTTAATGAATGACCTGTCTTATCTTGTCGAAGATAGTCTTAACGCAAATGCTATTGCTGATATGGGACTATTCAATGTGGCATTTGTTAAGAAACTAAAACATAATTTCCTTAACGGAAGAATAAAAGATTTTGAGACAATCTGGAAATTAATTCAATTTCATAGTTGGTATAAATTGTGGATTAGCTAAAAGAATGATAAGAACACTCCAAAAACTTTTATTATACGCTTTCTTCTTTTCAATTAATTTTGAGATGTGGGATCCATTTGATACCGGGGGCAGTTTCTCTATAGCAAAACTAATAGGCTTCTTTTACCTGGCAGCTATGATACCATCTGTTCTTGAATTCAGAACACCTTCCAGGGTACAAAAAACTCTTTGGCCTATACTATTGTTTTTTACAGTTTTAACGACAGTGAGTATCTTTAACATATCTGTTGGTCAAACAGATTTTTTCGACATGTCAATATTTCAGAATATTGTATTGATTTGGATCTTGGCTAACCATGAAAACCTTGAAAACATGGTTATGGAACGCGCTTTACTCTATTTTGCAATTGGTAATATAGTCTTATCCTTTTTGTTTTATATAGGGATTGGTGTTGAATACGATGTCTCAGAAGACAGGAGTACAATCTTTGGCGCGAATGAGAACAACGTTGGTATTCATATGAGCATTTCACTTATAATACTAATGGTTACAATAATTCACAACAGGTTAAAACTAAATATGGCTCGTTTTCTGCTTATACCAGGTGTTGTAGTTATATTTTTAAGTATGATTGCCACAGGCTCACGAGTATCATTTATTGCATTTATTTTAGCCACAGCTATTTTTTTATTATTCTTCAAAACCAAATTAAGATGGGCAAAACCTGTATTGATTCTGTTCTTTCTAAGCGCAGGGTTTTATATATGGCAAACGTTTCTTGTTGATGAAGGTATAACCAACAGATTGTTATTATCGATTCAGGAAGGTGACTTATCTAACAGACTGGGGATATGGAGATGGGTGTACCCGGTATGGCTTGAAAGTCCTTTATGGGGTGTTGGAAGCACCGGATATCTTGATTTTGTTTTTACGGAAGCTAATAAGTACATAAGCCCACATAACGTGATTCTGGAAATCTTGTGTTTAACCGGGATAGCAGGGTTGGTTCTTTATTTATTATTCTTTACACGCTTGTTCAATATAGGGCTACAAATATTCCGTGATAAAAACTATTTGTTACCACTATTACTATTTGTTCCCATTTGTGGTATGATTTTGAGTGCACAGATACTTAATGTAAAAATCGCATGGGCAATATATGCATACATATTGGCCAACAGCTTGTATGTTGCAAAATCCAATGCTCAAAATAATATTCTTTTATGAAAATCCTTTGTGTTATAGATTGCTTATGTGCAGGAGGTGCTCAGCGACAATTAGTTGAGTTAGCAATTAGATTTCACAAACGAGGTCATGATGTGGGCTTCTTAACCTATTATCCCAGTTATTTCTTTTATCCGGTACTTGAAAGAGAAGGTATTCCACTTACCTGTATTGAAGAAAGAAATTATATAAAACGCCTTTATAAAATGCGGCGTTTTATTCGAAAGGGCAATTTCAATGCTGTTCTTTCATTTCTTGAGGCCGCTAATTTTATTTGCCAATTTGCAGGATTACCCTCTCGAAAATGGAAGTTAATTGCTGGTGAAAGAAGTGCTAATCCTGAAATATTAACCTCCTATAAACGTAAGTTTTACAGGTGGTTTCACCTTCTGGCTGACTATATAGTTGCCAACTCACAAACCAATGTTCAATATGTTCAAAGCGTCAACCCATTATTACCAAAATCAAAATGTAAGGTGATTTATAATATAATCGATCAAAACCGCTTTAACCCTGACATAACTAATTTTAAAGAACCCAATGGTGTATTTACTGTTTTGGTGCCAGCCCGCATTAAAGAAGAAAAGAATGTAAGTGGACTTATAGATGCACTTTTGCTTTTAGAAAAATCAGAATTGGAACGCATACGAATTAAGTGGTATGGTAAAGAAAAAGATGAATTGAATCAATACCTTTTACATTCAAATGAACTAATTAAACAACACGGCTTACAGGAAAATATAACTTTTCACGAGGCAACATTAGATATCACTGAACACATTCAAGAGGCCGATGCAATTGGCTTATTCAGTTTATTTGAAGGATTTCCCAATGCTATTTGTGAAGCAATGGCATGTGCAAAACCCGTTATTTGCACTAAAGTATCTGACATGAATAGATTTCTGGCTAATGAACCTAATTTGCTTTGCGATCCTCTTAACCCACATTCCATAAAGAATGCACTGAGCTACCTTTTGAGCATGAACCCTGAACAGCTAAAAACAATCGGCAAGAATAATAAACAGTTAGTAGAGTATAGTTTTGACAATGAATCAATTGTCAGTGACTATTTAAAATTAATGGGAGCTAAAGATTAGAAAAACAGTGAATATCATCCAACTAATATACGAATGTGCTTATTTCATTATACGTTTTAGTGGTATTTCTCTTTTTGTCCGACATGTTCTTGCAAGAAATAGAGTATCCATTATCACATATCATAAACCTGATAAGAATTTCTTTGAAAAACATCTCACTTATTTATCTACCCGCTATAATATAATTCCCTTATCCTTATTAAGTGATGCTATACACACAAAGAACTTTTCAAATATTCCCAATTATGCCCTGGTGATCACAATTGATGACGGTTGGAAGCAGAACTTTGATTTAATACCTGTCATTAAGAAATTTAATATCAGGCCAACTATTTTCCTTACTGCAAAACTAATAGATACTCATCGAAAATTCTGGTGGACAGTTTGTTCGCCCAAAGATAATCAAGCATTAAAAAAAGTAAGTAACCAACAACGATTATCAATTTTAAAAGAGAAATACGATTATTATCCTGAAAAAATATATGAGGACATACGACAAACACTTAATCAGGAAGAAGTAATAAAAATGTCAGAGTATGTTGAATTTGGTTTACACACATGTTATCACCCTATTTTAACCCAATGTACTTATGACGAGAAAGAAAAGGAAATCATTGAATCCAAACAGGTAATAGAAAAAATGATTGGTCGGCCAATAGATTCTTTTGCCTTCCCCAATGGAAACTACGATGATAAGGATTTAGAGATCCTTAATGATGCAGGAATAAGAATTGCACGAACAGTTAAAACTGGTTGGAATGATGTAAATCGCCACCCTCTTCAATTAAGAAACACAGGGGTTTCTGATAATGGCTCATTACATAAGTTGGCCTCTGAACTTACAGGTATACCCGTTTTTTTTCAATACCTGTTTTTAAAATAATGATTATAAAACCCTTGATTAATCCGTAATATTAAAATTACATGACAAAACAAATTGTGTGGCCTGAAGGTAAAACATTTGCATTTACAGTATTTGATGATACAGATTATACAACCTTAAAAAACGGACCAGAATTATATCAATTCCTTTACGAGCAGGAACTCCTTACGACCAAATCTGTATGGCCCATTAAAGGAGATTTGGAACCACTGGTTGGTGGAAGCACCTGTGAAGATCCAGAATACCTGGAGTGGATATATAAGTTAAAAGAACAGGGTTTCGAAATTGCATTACACAATGTTACTTATCATACATCAAAAAGAATGCAGATTAATGAAGGATTAGAAACGTTTAAGAAATATTTTGGTGCCTACCCAAATATCCATGCCAATCATGTAGGGTGTATGGATAGTATTTATTGGGGTGATGAACGCCTAAGCGGATTTAATAAGCTCTTATATAATTTAGCCACGCGCTTTCGCAAGAGTGGTAAATTTAAAGGAACTACTCATGAAAGCAACTTCTTTTGGGGCGATTTATGCCAGGAACGTATTCAGTATGTTCGTAACTTTGTTTATTCTGATATTAATACCCTCAAAGCATGTCCATACATGCCATATTTTGATAATAGAAAACCGTTTGTAAATAATTGGTTTGCATCCTCTGAAGGAGCCAATTGTCAATCATTTTGCGAAACAATTTCAGAATCTAATCAGGACAGGCTTGAAGAAGAAGGGGGTTGTTGCATTATGTATACACATTTTGGAAGTAATGGTTTTTATGAAAACGGACATCTTAATTCTGAATTCAAAAGACTCATTAAACGAATAAGTAGTAAAGGCGGATGGTATGCTCCGGTATCGACAATACTAGATTACATACAAAATCAAAGGGGTAAATACGCCATATCAAATAAAGAGCACCGAGAGTTAGAACGGCGATGGCTAATGAATAAATTATTATACACCAGAGGTACCAGTTAAGAAGGTTTTGATACAACAGGAAATTGTTTAAAGCTATATATTCGACTCAATACCACTCCTTTTTTATAGATTAATGGGTAAAATATCCCTTAGATACATAACCGACATTGCTAATGTTGATCCACCTTTAACATTGTTCCAAACCCCGGATTGGATGAGGTTTGTTTCGCAAACACAGAATGCAGAATCGGTAATTGCCGAAGTATTGTGTGACGAAGAAGTACACGGATATTTTTATGGCTTAATAATTAAACGGTATGGATTACGTATCCTTGGTTCTCCTTTCCCCGGATGGACGACATCTTACATGGGATTTCACCTGCACAAATCAATTAATAGCACCGATCTGCTGTCTTCCTTAAAGCAATTTGCCTTTAACGATCTCAAGTGCATACATATCGAAATAATGGATCGTCATTTAAAACCAGAAGATTTTGTCTCTGCTAATTACCAATACCGAATTCAGCCAGGTTTTGAAGTCAACTTGCTTAAAAATGAGGATGAAATATTCAATAATTTTAAGTCTTCATGCAGACGTTGTATCCGTAAAGCAGATAAAAACGGTGTTAAAATAGAAATAGCACAAGACAAGGCTTTTGCTAAAGATTATTTTACCCAACTACAGGAAGTGTTTGCTAAACAAAATCTTGTACCAACATACTCGATTAAACGGATTGAAACCTTAATAGACAACCTGCTGCCAACTGGTAAACTACTGCTCTTAAGAGCCAAAGACAGAGAAGGAAAATGTATCGCAACAGGTATTTTTCCAGCCTACAATGATACGATGTTTTTCTTTGGTGGTGCAAGTTATACCAGGTATCAGATATTAAGACCAAATGAAGCAATTCAGTGGTTTGCAATGCGATACTGGAAACAAAAAGGAATATCAAAATATGATATGGGCGGGGGCGGCGATTATAAGTTGAAATATGGTGGACAAGAAGTCACGGTTCCATGGGGACGTATATCAAAATATCCAATTCTCGAAAGATTGAGAAATATAGGTCAGCATGTTGTCGGAATAAAACAGCATTTTATGGGCTGGCGAAATCGCATTAATTAACACATGCAACTACATTAAATCACAATTCGGGCTATGAAAAACTCTTCTACAACAATTTACTATGTTGGCAATATGCTATCCTCTCATGGATTATCTGTTACAACCATAGAAACATTAGGGAAGCAACTGGAATCATGTGGTTATCATTTTATATATGCCTCAACCAAAAAACCAATGTATGCCCGATTAATGAATATGGTTGTTACATTATTGAAAAACAGGAAAAGAGTTGATAAGATATTGATTGACACATACAACTCAAAAGCCTACTGGTACTGTTATACTATAAGTATGTTATCGAGATTATTTAAAATACCATACTTCCCCATCCTTCATGGGGGTGGATTACCCCAACGCATAAAGAACAGACCACTTACATCAAAGCAAGTGTTTAAAAACAGTGCACTAAATATCTCTCCATCTAAATTCCTGCAGGCTGCATTTAAGGAGCATGGTTATGAAGCAATATATATTCCTAATAATATTGATATCAAACAATACGTCTTTAATGAACGAAAAAAATGCGATGCTAAGTTATTATTCGTAAGGAGTTTTGATAAGATTTACAATCCAACTCTGGCGATTAAAGTCTTAGCCAATTTAAAAAAAACATATCCACAAGCTACCTTATGCATGGTTGGACCTGATAAAGATGGTTCACTAGAAACATGCCGTAAACTAGCTAAGCAACTGCAGGTCGATGAGTCTGTGAAATTCACAGGCAAATTATCTAAAAAAGAATGGCATCAGCTATCTGAAGAGTATTCTATTTTTATCAACACTACCAATTTTGACAATATGCCGGTTAGTATAATTGAAGCATTGGCATTAGGTATTCCTGTTGTTAGTACAAATGCCGGCGGTCTACCCTATTTACTCGATGATCAAAAGGATGCAATCATTGTCGAAAAATGTGATGTAGAGCAAATGACAAATGGTATCCAAACATTGATTTCCGATAGCTCGAAGGCAAATCTACTTAGTATAAACGGTCGAAAAAAAGCTGAGTCATTTGATTGGACCTGTGTAAAACAACAGTGGGAACAAATATTATAATTTCTGATGATTGACTTCTACAAAGTAATGAAATTGAGCGGTTACCCAATTGATAAAGCTCAAAAAGCTTATAATGAAATTAAGCTTTTAGCCAACAGGGAAACAACCAGGGAGCGTACCAGATGGGAAATATTTAACTACCATGCTGATAACAACGAGTTCTACTTTAATCAGATACTTAAAGGAAATAAAAACCTGGATTGGGATCAAATTCCCATACTCAGTAAGTATGAACTTAATGGAGACTATAAATCAAAGCTTCCAGGTCGCATACGTAAGAAAAAGCTTTATGTAGGCTATACAGCAGGGTCATCGGGTGCTCCAATAGCCATTGCCCGGGATGCAATGCATCATGCTATGGTATGGCTTAATGTAGAGAACTATTATACTAAATCAGGAATTTCAATTAAAGACAGGCAAGCACGTTTTTATGCAACACCATTATCGGGCTTTGAGTACCGTAAAGAAAGACTTAAAGATTTTTTAGCTAACAGGTACAGGTTTATCGTTAGTCAGATGACCGATGAGGTAATCGATAAGTGGTTACTAAAGTTTAAGCATAGCAAATTTAAATATATCTATGGTTATTCAAGGACTCTATATTTCTTTGCTAAGTTTATAGCAAAAAGAGACATCGTCTTAAAAGATATTTGTCCGAGCCTAAAAATATGTATTGTCACTTCTGAGATTTGCACTCCCAATGAAGAAGCATATATTTCAAAAGTTTTGGGAGTTCCTGTTGCTAATGAATATGGGGCCTCTGAAATAGGAATAATAGGTTACAAAACTGATAAGCATTGGGAATGTTCGAATGAACTACTGTATCTGGAAATAGTAGATAATGAGGGCAATGTATTACCAAGCGGTTCAACTGGTCGTTTACTATGTACATGTTTGTATAATATAGCTACACCGTTAATTCGATATGAAATTGGCGATAATGTTACTTTGGAAAAAATAAATGGTCAAACCCGAATTACAAGTATAGATGGAAGAATACTTGACAATGCGCTTCTGCCGTCGGGTAAAATTGTTCCTGGAATTACGTTTTACTACCTGTCCGAAGAATTAGTGCACTTAATTGGGAGTCACGATTATAGAGTAGTCCAATGTAAACGAAATAAATTCTACGTAGAAATTGTAGAATGTAATGAGCTGCCCTGTAAAGAGAATGATCGATTAAGAAAAGTGTTTGACAAATATCTGGAACCAGGACTGGATGTATCATATAAATGTGTCGATGAAATTGAAAAAGGATCTAACGGCAAATACAAGGTCTTTGTATCGCTAGTATAAATGGAAAAGCACCAATTTGTTTCAATTATTATGCCTGTCAGAAATGAAGCTAAAACCATCAGGCAGACGGTAGACAGCATTCTTAAGCAAGATTATCCTGCTGATAATTTTGAGATAATAATTGCTGATGGAATATCAACAGATGGTACTGACGAAATAATTATTTCACTGGAAAAAGAAAATCCTGCAATCCAATACCTTAAAAATTTCAAAAAGATTGTTCCAACAGGATTGAATATGGCTATCAGAAAGGCAAAAGGAGACGTAATTGTTCGATTAGACGCGCATACAATATATCCGAAAAATTATATTTCCCGACTTACCAAAGCTCTTAAGAATACAGAGGCAGATAATGTAGGCTGCATCATTGAAACGATTCCGGCAAATGAAACAAAAGAAGCGCATGCAATTGCCATGGGCTTATCGTCACAATTTGGAGTCGGGAACTCAAAATTCAGAGTAGGAATACACAAGGCAACAGAAGTGGATACAGTACCATTTGGTTGTTTTCGTCGTGAAGTATTTGATGAAATTGGTTATTTCGACGAAGAACTGGTTCGAAATCAAGATGATGAATTCAACGCCAGAATGATTAAACACGGTTACCGAATTGTTCTGATACCAGATTTGACTTGTCATTACCATGCACGTGAAAACTTTTCTCAATTAGCAAGAATGTTATACCAATATGGTCTTTTTAAACCTTTAGTTAACAAAAAACTAAGAAGAATATCAAGCTGGCGGCAATTAGTCCCCTTGTGTCTGGTAGTATATATAATTGCAGGCGGAATTATTAGTACACTGCACCCAATAACACTATCAGCATATTTGTCAGGGATATGCATTTATATCTTATTTATATTGCTCGGCAGTATCAAAGCAATTACTAAAAACACCAGTAATTTTCTTCTATTACCATATTGTATACTAACTTTTATGGTTATGCACCTGTCGTATGGTAGTGGATACCTTACAGGTCTGTGGAAATTTATAGTTAACCCAGTTGACAACCCAACCGAGTTTAAATTGTCAAGATAACCCCATGCAAACCTTTTTTAATGAAACGATTTGCTGACATCATCATTTCAATTATACTAATTAGTTTGTTGTGGCCACTAATGCTGCTTATTACTTTATCATTATTAATAACAGAAGGACAGCCGGTGTTCTTTTTGCAATACAGAGTTGGAAAAAACAGACAATTATTTCAGATATATAAGTTTCGCACAATGCGACTAAAAGCAGGCACAGAAAACGGCAGTTTTGACGCTGGTAATAACAAACGAGTCACGCCAATAGGTGCGGTATTGAGAAAGACTAAACTTGATGAACTTCCTCAATTATTTAATGTCATCATGGGACAAATGTCGATCGTAGGGCCACGACCAGAAGTGGAAATGTGGACTAAAGTATATTCTGAACGCTGGGATATTGTTTTGGCAATTAAACCAGGAATCACTGATACAGCCTCATTAGAATTCAAAAATGAGGAAACACTATTAGCTCAATCTGCTGATCCGGAGAAAACATATCGTGAAATTATTCTACCTAAAAAGCTGGATAGTTATGAAACTTATGTCTATTCCCATTCTTTTTTAGGTGATATGAAACTTCTGGGTAAAACTGCTTATTCCTTAATATTTAAATAAAGGTTGGTAATGAAAATCCCTTATTCCAGAATTCAATTGACCGGAAACGAAGAAAAATACTTAAAAGAAGTATTAGAAAGTGGTTGGCTTACAACATCGCGGAAAGCGATGGAATTTGAAGAAGCTTTTGCCAATTTTGTTGGGGCTAAATATGCCTGTGCAGTCAATTCATGTACAGCTGCATTACATCTTGCTGTTGAAGCTATTGGTATTAAAGAAGGTGATAAAGTCTTAATTCCAACAATGACCTTTACTGCAACAGCAGAAATTGTAAGATACCTTGGAGCTAATCCTGTTTTCTGCGATGTAGAGTATGGCACTAGTCTGTTAACCCCATCAATTCTTAGCGAAGCTTTAATAAAGCATAAAGACATTAAGGCAGTTATATTGGTTCATTTTGGTGGACAATCGCCATTAATGCATACATCAGACGGAACCGGTATTGTAGATATTTGCAGAAAAAATAATATTTTTCTTATTGAAGATGCTGCACATGCATTCCCTGCCAAATTTGAAGACAAGTATATCGGGACTTTTGGAGATGCCACATGCTTTAGTTTTTATGCCAATAAAACCATTACTACTGCAGAAGGAGGCATGTTAGTCACTAATAACGAAATCATCTATAAACGAGCTAAGACCATGCGTTTACATGGTATTAACCGGGATGTATGGAATCGATTTACCAATAGCAATAATAAATGTAGTTGGGAGTATGATATAATTGCGCCTGGCTACAAATACAATATGCCTGATATTAATGCAGCCATTGGCTTAGCACAATTGGAAAAAGCTGAAGATTTCAGAGAACATCGTCAGTACTGCGCGACAAAATACTTTAATTTACTTAGCGATATATCATGCATAGACCTCCCTCAGAATATTGGTCCTATAAACAATCATGCCTGGCATTTATTTCCTATACAAATTAAAGCTGAGGCTCGGGTTTCACGAAATGAGTTTATTGAAAAAATGGCAGAAAATGGTGTTGGTACATCTGTGCATTATAAACCTCTTCACCGAATGAGCTATTATAAAAACGCCTATAAATTATTACCTGAAGCATATCCAAATGCTGAAAAAATATGGGAAAGTACTGTTTCACTTCCTATCTACCCGGATTTGACAACCAAAGAGTTAGACTACATTTCTCAAACAATACATGCTATTCTGTGCTAGAATAGATTAAAACGCAGCTAATACCAATGTTAATTGAAAAAAAGAATTCAGGGGCATATACCCTTAACTGTAATGGTGAATTTTCAATAATAGGTGTATTTAAGTAATGATAAATACGACGAGTATGAATAATTTGTATGTATTAATAATATTATTAGCCATATGGAACTGTAAATCAAATACTCATTCTCCGATAACAGTTTCAGGTAAGGCTTACTTTGTTGCCACAAATGGAAATGATAATAACCCGGGCACATTCGAAGAGCCATGGAAGACCTGGCAAAAAGCTTTTTTAATGACAGGAGCTGGTGATACTGTTTATATCAGAGGAGGCACCTATTATGCCAATACCAGTGATTCATATGGCGTATATCTGTCAGGAAAGAATGGCAAACCAAATGAACCTGTTTGCATATTTAATTACCCCGGGGAAAAACCTGTATTAGATTGTTCTCCGATTACAACTGTTAAAAACAACATAGGCTTATTTCTCAATAATTGCAGTTATTTTCATCTACGAGGCCTTACAGTCACAGGTGTAAGCCAACACAATATGAATAACGAAGCAAATGGAATCGGCATACGTGGAGGAAGCAATCACATACTGGAACAGTGTATTTCGCATAATAATGAAGGTCCCGGCTTCTGGATTGTCGGTGTTGACTCAATAAAGGTTATACAATGTGATGCCTATGACAATTTTGATCGTTCTACAGCTGATTATTCTGGAGGACAAGCTGACGGATTTGTTTTTGCATTTGCTTCACAATCATCATATACCTATGTAAAGGAATGTCGTTCATGGTTTAACTCTGATGATGGTTTTGACACCTGGGAAAACGAAGGAATTGTGGTTTTTGACGCATGTTGGGCTTTTAATAATGGACGTGGTGACGGCGATGGCGGCGGGTTTAAATTAGGTCAAACATCCTTACCTCCGATGCAAAAACCGCAAAGAATCCTAAAAAATTGCATGGCCTTTTATAATAAATATATCGGGTACAATCAAAATAATGGTAATGTTGAAATGATATTCTATAATAACATCGCCTATATGAACGATGATTCAGGCTATTCCATAGCTCAATACAACAACAAGATTGTAACACGAAATAATATAACACACAAGAATAAAGTACGGGATTACTTTAAAAAGGAAAACAACGATCATAATTCCTGGAACCCTTCAACAAATGTGACAGTTACTGATAGTGACTTTATTAGTACCGATACAACAGGAGTTTCCGGTTCCAGATTATCAGATGGCAAATTACCTGAAACCCGATTTCTAAAACTATCAAATAATAGTGATTTAATTGATGCCGGGGTTGATGTTGGATTGCCCTTTACAGGCAATGCACCCGATTTGGGACCATTCTATACCTATTAACACTAAACTGTGTTAGTATTAAAATAACAGGGGAGCACTTATCATGTTATATGTAAAAAAGATAAGCTGTTATGAAAGAGGTCTTATTTAATTTTATTAAGCGCCGTGTTATTTCACCATGGTGGATATTACTAATTGATTTAGCAATTGTTTCTAATTCATTCTTACTGACCTTTGTACTTTGGTTAGGCTTTAAGGATAACACATACTCTATTTGGGAATTTGTATTAATGGATTTCTGGGTTGTATTTGTTTATGCTTTGGCTTATTTAATTACAGATTCATATCGCGGAGTCATAAGGCACAGTAACTATTCTGAATTTAAAACACTACTCATTGCATGCTTTTCTGCCTTTATTACCATAATATGCATTGGTTATCTGATGCAGTATTATGGAATACCCTGGTGGCAAATACCTATGCAGGTCGTTGTATTCCATTTTTTATTAACGGCAGTATTCAGTTTTTCATTTCGAATACTGGTAAAAGAAACGTATACCTATTTAACTAAGAAACCAAGCAATGTTAATACATTAATATACGGTGCCGGTGATATGGGGCAAATTACCCTGGAAGCTATACGTAATGATAAAAACAACCGTTTTCAGGTCATAAGTTTTATCGATGACAATCCCGCAAAATGGAATAAGAGCGTCCATTCAATTCCTGTAAAAAGCTGGGATAAAGTCAAGAATAATAGTAACATTAAAAACATTAAGGTAGTAGTTCTGGCAATTAATGATATATCGATAACACGAAAAAAAGAAATTACATCAGACTGTTTAAAGATCGGTTGGAAACTTAAAGTAATGCCAACAGTTGCTAATTGGGTCAACGGGATTTCAAACACTAACCAGATTCGTGATATAAGAATCGAAGATATATTGGGACGCAAAGAAATCAAACTTAACCTTAAGCGTATTTCTACAGGCCTTGAAGGCAAAATAATAATGGTCACTGGCGCTGCCGGTTCTATCGGTTCTGAAATAGTCAGAAACTTATTGAGATTCCCGGTAAAAAAAATACTCCTTATTGATATAGCCGAGTCTGCCTTATATAATTTACAACAAGAATTATTACTTAGTTATAATGATGTTCCGTTTGAATTAATATTGGTTGATTATACTAATTCGTATAAAATGCGAAAAATATTTGAAGAACATCGTCCACAAATTGTCTATAATGCCGCAGCTTATAAGCATGTTCCCATAATAGAAAATAACCCATATGAAGCTATCCGTGTAAATATAGGGGGCGTTAAACTAATGGCGGATTTATCAGTTGAATTTGGAGTCGAGAAATTTGTCATGATTTCAACAGATAAAGCTGTAAACCCAACTAATGTTATGGGCGCGTCTAAGCGTTTATGCGAAATATATATTCAATCATTAGTACAAAGAAGTGATGTTGAAACCTCATTTATTACAACCCGCTTTGGAAACGTACTTGGTTCAAATGGGTCTGTAATACCGCTATTTAAGAAACAAATAACGCTTGGCGGACCAATAACAGTAACTGATCCTGAAATAACTCGCTTTTTCATGACCATTCCCGAGGCCTGCCAGTTGGTTTTAGAAGCCGGTTTTATTGGTAATGGTGGCGAGATATTCGTTTTTGACATGGGGGAACCGGTGAAAATATTAGAATTGGCTGAAGGCATGATCCAACTCGCAGGTCTCAAATCCGGGGTTGATATTGATATTAAGATTACTGGATTACGTCCCGGCGAAAAACTTTATGAAGAATTAATAGCTGATAAAGAAGATAACCTACCAACACATAATGAAAAAATAATGATAGCACGTAATCAGCAATTTGATTACATAACCATAAATGAAGCAATTTCTGAATTATTGAAAATGAAAGATATAGAAGACGACTGGTTATTGGTTGCGCGTATTAAGGATATTATTCCTGAATATATCTCTAACAATAGTAATTACTCAGTATTGGACAAAAGCAACTAATTTTCCCTGCATCATTTTTTCATACCTCCTATTTACCTTCAGGTTATAATTTGCAGGCCTGACTTACTTGATATACTTATTCAGTAAAAATATCACTCCCTCTTAATATTGAATACCAATTTGCAAATACTCCGGTTATCTGTCAAAGCACCCTCCATCCCTCCTACAAATAATTGATATCCCACCCTTTACTGTCGTATTTATGATATAACACAGTTCTTTTCTTAGACATAATGTGAGATACCTTTTCAAATAAAAAATTGAATAATCCCCTCTTATTACATCAGTAATCAATCCTGTATTTACACATGTGCCATTTGGCTCACTTGTACTAAAACTAAGTGCCATATGGCTCATATGTGCCATATGGCACTTTCTTTAGTTAATCCTCCAATACAGAAATTCCCTTTTACAACACCACTATCAGTCTGTCTTTCTGTACGTTAGAAAACTACATCACTTTCTCTCCTGAAATAAGCATTCATTTCGGCACGGTATTGACAAGTAAGAAGCAAAATCTCAATCAGTTTCTTACTAAAACAAATCGTTATGAATGCTATCCTTGCTTTTATTCCTATTCTGCTAACAATCGTTCTTATGGCAGGATTCAACTGGGGAGCCAAAAAGGCTTTACCGCTTTCATGGTTATTGGCAGTACTCATTGCCTTATTCTATTGGAAAATTGATTTCTTAAATGTAACAGCCTATTCCTTCTTTGGCGTGCTCAAAGCACTTGACATCCTCATTATAATTTTTGGTGCTATCCTGATATTGAATACCTTAAAAATATCGGGCGCCATGGCTGCTATCAATAATGGCTTTCAGGGAATAACGCGTGACCGACGAATACAGGCTATTATTATTGGTTATATGTTTGGAGCATTCATAGAAGGAGCCGCTGGTTTTGGCACACCCGCAGCATTAGCCGGTCCCTTATTGGTAGGATTAGGCTTTCCACCTTTAGCTGCAGCAATTGTTGCTCTTATTTTCAATAGTGTTCCAGTACCTTTTGGAGCTGTGGGAACACCAATAACAGGCGCCATGAGCACCTTGTCTACTAATCTTTCTGAAGTTGGTGCTGATCCAACATTTTTTGAAATGGTATTAACCAAGTGGATTGCACTCCCCAATGCACTGGCCGGAACACTTATTCCATTAATCGGATTAATGATAATGACCAAAATATTTGGTAAAAAGAAATCGATACGACCGGCACTTGAAGTGGCACCTTTCGCCATATTTGCAGGAATTTGTTTCATGGTTCCATACACCATAATCGCCACTACTTTTGGTCCTGAATTACCTAGTCTTGTTGGTGCTTTCATTGGATTGGGAATTGTAGTGTTTGCTGCAAAAAGGGGCTTTTTAGTACCAAAGAAGACCTGGGATTTCCCGGAAAAATCATTGTGGAGTAAACAATGGATGTCCAACAGTGATACGGGACAGATGGTGGAATCAAAAATGCCATTATACAAAGCCTGGGCTCCTTATTTATTAATCGCTATCATACTGGTTGTTACCCGCATTCCGGCTTTTGGCTTAAAGGGTATCCTGGCTGCTCAGCAATTTACAATCAATAACATATTTGGTATTGAAAGCCTCGACTATTCACTAAAATGGGCTTACTTGCCAGGTACAATTCCTTTTATCCTGGTGTCCATATTGAGTGCCTTCTATTATAAAATGAAACTCAAACAGGTAAAAAGAGCCTGGAAACTAACCTTTACTCAGATCAAAGGTGCTGCCATTGCATTATTCAGTGGTGTGGCTCTTGTTCAAATTATGCTTAACTCGGGAACCAACGGTGCCGGCCTTGAAAGTATGCTAACAGAAATGGCACAGGCAACTGCTGAAATTTCAGGTGCAGCCTACCCTGTCTTTGCTCCAATCATTGGAATCTTAGGTGCTTTTATGTCAGGATCAGCCACTGTCTCGAATATTCTATTTGCCTCATTCCAGTTTGAAACAGCGGCCCTGTTAGGACTACCTCAGGTTCTTATTGTAGCTATGCAAGGCATTGGAGCAGGTGTTGGTAATATGATATGCGTTAACAACGTTGTTGCTGTTTCGGCCACTGTTGGATGTATTGGATCAGGAGGATTTATCATCCGTACTAATGCCAAACCAGCCTTTATCTACTATGTGATTATCCT
>JAKSBD010000519.1 GCA_022361295.1 Bacteroidales bacterium | reverse complement strand
CTTCGCTCGTTTATTATCCTCAACCTTTTGGATTTCAAGCCGAGTATAATCTAGGTGCCGGCCCTGAATTTGCCTATGATTCAGAGAAGGGTATCGGTTCCATTGGTAATGAAAGGCTCAATGGGGGCTATGCACAAGTAATGTATCGTATACAGCATGAGGGACAGGAAATTTTTCCTTTTGTGAAGGGTATGTATTACAATGGAGGTAAGAAGTTTGAAACAGACGCCCGCAGCTACCATGTTAAAGAGTTGGAGCTTGGTATAGAATGGCAACCGGTTAAGGCTTTTGAATTTACTGCTATTTATACAATTGCCAGCCGTCGGTACGAAGACATGAATAATCCTGTTAATAAGCAAAATGGTCAATTACTCCGCCTGCAGTTTCAGGTAAATTACTAATAATGGATCATGCACAAAAGTTGGGTCTAGGCACAATTTCATATATTGCATAAAATTTTAGAATGCAATCAACTATGAAAGTAATCTATCTGCTGCTGCTCAGTGTACTGATGATAGCCTGTCATGATCAGGCAAAAGAAAGCAGTGTTATAAGCCCGGTTAATGCGGATGTGAAACAAAACATTCTGGAACAAATGGAAGCTTCAAGACAATGCTGGAATAAAGGTGATTTTGAAGGATATATGCAGGTTTACTGGCAGTCGGATTCGCTGCAGTTTATGGGATTGAACAGTTTAACAAAAGGCTGGCAATCAACACTTGATAACTATAAAAAAGGTTACCCGACAGCTGACTATCGGGGCACTTTAGTCTATCGTTTTAAGCATTTTAATCAATTATCAGATGATTGTGTACTGGTCATAGGAAGTTTTCATTTAGAGCGCCCTGTAGGTAACGCTGAGGGGAACTTTTCATTAATATGGAAACGTATTGATGGCCAGTGGAGAATTATTGTGGATCACACCTGATAAGAGCCAGGACAGGCAAATATTGACACAAAGAAAGACGCTTCATGATTATGGTGAAGAGCCTTTTTGTTATCTTCGCGTTAAAACCAATATTTTGAGATGAGCAATTTCAAAGAAGATTTAATGAAGGTGAAGGCATTTGTCTTCGATGTAGATGGTGTTTTATCATCACAAATGATTCCTATGCACCCATCGGGTGAGCCAATGCGAACGGCCAATATAAAAGATGGATTTGCCTTACAATTAGCCGTTAAATTAGGCTATCCGGTGGCGATTATCTCCGGTGGGAATACAGTAGCTGTTAAAAAACGCTACGAGGGCCTGGGCCTCAAACATGTGTATTTAGGTATTTCGGAAAAGTGGCCATGCTTTGAAAAGTGGATGGCAGAAACAGGTATTAAAGCTGAAGAAGTGATGTACATGGGTGATGATATACCCGATTATCCGGTTATGAAGCGGGTTGGTATCCCTGTTTGTCCTGCCGATGCTGTGGAAGAAATTAAATCACTTTGTAAATATATATCTGATCGAAAAGGAGGAGAGGGAGCTGTGCGCGATGTGATGGAGCAGGTATTACGCGCTCATGGAAAATGGGCTTTAGATTATATTTGGTAAAAAATATACAGGCTAAAGTAAATCGCCAATGAAATATTTGAAACTCATCCGGTACAAGAATATATTAATGATTGGAGGCATGCAATATGCCTTACGTTATGGTTTAATACTGCCCATTCTCAGTCATTATGAAGTTAGTCCGGTTTTATCGCATTTGCGCTTTGCTTTAGTCGTAGTTTCTACCCTGTTACTGGCCGCTGCCGGATATATAATTAACGATTACTTCGATATTCGTATTGACAGGATTAATAAACCCAATAAAGTGTTGATTGGTCGTCATATTGCACGCCGAACTGCTTTGTTTTTGCATGTGTTACTGACCATGATGGGTATCCTAATAGGCATATTTATAGCCTATGTGGCGCGTAAAGAGATATATGCACTGATGTATATTGCTGTGCCGGTGTTGTTGTGGTATTACAGCACTACTTTTAAAAGGCATATTGTTATTGGTAACCTGGTTATTTCATTTCTAACCGGAATAGTAGTGCTGCTGGTTGTATCGGTAGAGTTTGCCATGCTAACCAAGGTGTATGGTGAGCAGATTATCAGAACCGAAGCCTGCTCAACGGCCTGGTTCTATACCACAGGTTTTGCCATCTTTGCCTTTCTATCCAATTTTATTCGCGAAATAATTAAAGATGCCGAAGATGTAAAGGGCGATAAAACAGTGGGATGTAAAACATTGCCGATCGCACTCGGAATAAAGCTGACCAAAGTGTTTATACTGGTTTTGGAAGGCATTTCCTTAATGGCCATGTGGGGTATCTATTTCTATGTTGATGACTTTAGCTCTATTCCTTTTGCATTGCCTTACTACATTATTGGCTTAACACTGCCGCATGCACTGCTTATCTATAAATTGATGAAGGCAGATAAAAGCTCAGATTACCATCAGGTAAGTAACCTGAGTAAGCTGGTTATTCTGATGGGCATTATCTTTATACTTCTGGTTGGGCAGATGTTTTAAAACACATCGTTTATCTTACCGGCTTAAATCGGCAGGGGGAGAGGCTAAATATTATATATTTGCGTTTCCTTGTTGAATGTTGGATAAGAAAGATAAACGAAAAGAGTGGAGCAACAAAAAATCATATTAGCATCACAATCACCTCGGCGTAAGGAGCTGCTGTCGCATTTGCAAATACCCTTTGACGTTCTGGTGAAGGATAGCGGGGATGAAATTTTCCCGGATGATATGCCGGCTGAGGAAGTGCCTGTTTACCTGGCTATTCAAAAAGCACGGCCTTATAAAACAGATATTGAGAAAGATAATGTTATCGTAATTACAGCAGATACCATTGTGTGCTGTGACCACCATATACTGGGAAAACCAACCGACAAAGATGAAGCTGTTAATATGCTTCAAATGCTGTCGGGCAGACAACATGAAGTGATAACAGGTGTGACCTTAACTTCGGCCCAAAAACAACAAACCTTTACTGTGTCTACCAAAGTGTTTTTTAAAGAACTGACTTTGGATGAAATACATTTCTACATTGATAATTACAAGCCATTTGATAAGGCCGGTGCCTATGGCATTCAGGAGTGGATTGGCATGATTGGTATTGAGCGAATTGAAGGCTCTTACTTTAATGTGGTTGGTTTGCCGGTACAACGCTTGTATACTGAATTGAATAAATTTTAATCATTATATAAATCAACAAAAATGATAAAGAAGCTATTATTGACATTAGTTGCAGCATTGTTGTTACAAACATATGCAAAGGCTGATGAAGGTATGTGGATACCGATGTTGTTGAAAAAATACAACATTGAGCAAATGCAGGAAATGGGCTTTAAGCTTACTGCCGAAGATGTTTACAGTGTTAATGAGGCTTGCCTGAAAGATGCGGTGGTTATTTTTGGCCGTGGCTGTACAGGTGAGTTAATTTCAGATAAAGGACTGATTGTTACCAATCACCACTGTGGTTATGGTCAGATTCAATACCACAGTTCTGTTGAGCACGATTACCTGACCAATGGTTTTTGGGCCATGTCACCTGAAGAAGAGTTGGTTAATCCTGGCCTGACGGTTACATTCCTGAAGCGTATGGAAGATGTAACAGAGCGCGTGCTGGAAGGTGTTAGTGATGATATGACGACCGATGAGCGCAATAAAATAATTGGTACAAATGTTAAGGCCATTAAAGATGAGGCTGTTAAGGATACACATTACAAAGCAGTGTTAAAACCATTTTTCCATGGTAACCAATACTTTCTGTTTGTAAACGAGATTTTTAAGGATGTACGTTTAGTGGGTGCACCTCCTTCGGCCATTGGTAAGTTTGGTGGAGATACCGATAACTGGATGTGGCCTCGTCATACAGGTGATTTCTCTATGTTCCGTATTTATGCCGATAAAGACAATAAGCCCGCAGAATACTCGAAAGACAACGTGCCTTACCAACCGGCCAAACATTTTCCGGTGTCACTAAAAGGTGTTAATGAAGGTGATTTTACTATGGTATTCGGATATCCTGGAAGTACCTATCAGTATGTACCATCGTATCACCTGGAGATGTTGACTGAAACGGTGAATCCTAAACTGATTGATGTGCGTACTGCTAAATTGGATATCATGAACCGTTTTCAGGAAGCTGATCCTGCTGTTCGTATTAAGTATGCCGCTAAGAATGCGCGTATCTCAAACAGCTGGAAGCGTTGGATTGGTGAAAACCGTGGTCTGGAAATTCTGGATGCCATCACTAAAAAACAGCAGTTTGAGGCTGATTTTAATAAGTGGGCCAAAGCCGAAGCTCCTGAGTATACTGAGCTGTTGAGTAAGTATGAAAAGGTTTATAAAGAGTATACCAACTACAACTTAACCTATGGCTACTACCGCGAGATGATTCCTTCGAATGGTATTGAAATAGCTAACCTGGCAGGACAGATGTCGGCTTTAAAAGCCATGTATGAAGCTGAGGAAATCAACGAAGAATCAGTGAAGCAGGTTAAGGAAAAACTGGTTCAAAGAGTTGAGCGGTTCTTTAAAGATTACTACCAGCCATTGGATAAGGAAGTTTCGGCCAAACTATTAGGTATGTACGCCGAAAATATTGATGCTGCTTTTCAGCCCGATGTGTATGCTGTAATCAATGGTAAATACAAAGGAGATATCAATAAGTATGTTGATTATTTATACGCTAAGTCGGTATTTGACGATAAAGAAGCAGTGCTTGCATTTATCAACAGCTTCTCGGCCAAGTCCATTAAAAAACTGGAGAAAGATCCTGCTTATGTATTAAACAATAGCTTTAAAGCGGTTTATAACGATAAGGTATATCCTAAAATGAAGAAATACCGCAATGAGCTGGCCGACTTAAACAAGGCTTATATGGCTGCGCAAATGAAGTTTGAATCGGATAAAGTATTCTATCCGGATGCTAACTTTACATTGCGTGTATCATACGGACAGGTGAAAGGCTACACGGCCCGTGATGCTGTTTATTACAAACACTTTACTACGCTAGAGGGTATTATGGAGAAAGATAATCCGGATATTTACGATTACCGTGTGCCTGCCAAGCTAAAAGAATTGTATGAAAACAAAGACTATGGACGTTACGAAGTAGATGGTACAGTGCCTGTGTGTTTTGTAGCTACCAACCACACTACAGGTGGTAACTCAGGTAGTCCGGTGCTTAATGCCGAAGGTCATTTGATCGGTATTAACTTTGATCGTGCCTGGGAAGGTGTAATGAGCGACCTGATGTTCAACCCGGAGCAATGCCGCAACATCTCATTAGACATGCGCTATGTGTTGTTTATTGTTGACAAAATGGCCGGTGCAAGTTATTTGTTGGATGAAATGACGATTATTGAATAGAGTAAGAGATCTTGAATATACAAAAGGGTCATCGCTTGTGCGATGACCCTTTTGTTTTCATTAATCTGCCAATTAAGGGCTGTTAGATTATTAGGTTATTAGGTCAATAGGTTGTTAGGTCAATAGGTTGTTAGGTCGTTAGGTCAATAGGTTGTTACAGCATTCAACTAATAAACTAATCAACTCTTTTATCAGTTGGACAGTTAGGCCAATAGATCATTAGGTTATTAGGTCAATAGGTTATTAGGTCAATAGGTTATTAGGTCAATAGGTCATTACATCATTCAACTAATAAACTAATCAACTCTTTTATCAGT